>CAZLBU010000064.1:0-11499 GCA_964557815.1 uncultured Bifidobacteriaceae bacterium
AAGGCGGTCATCGAACAACTGGCGCTGGCCGTCGTGGGCGGCGCGCTGGGCCTCGACGTGGCGTGGATGGCGCTGTCGCTTTTCGTATGGACGGCGCCGGTGGATCTCCCGCGGGTGGACGAGGCGACCATCGATGCCCGCGTGCTCGCGTTCACCGCGGTCCTTTCCATGCTGGCGGGCCTGCTCGTCGCCCTCGTCCCCGCCGCCCGCACGGCCGGGCGCGATGCGCAATCCGCGCTGCGTGTCGGCGCGCTGGCGGTGGCCAGCGATCGCCGCGGGCTCCGCGGTCACGCGGCCCTGCTCGCCGCGCAGGTCGCCCTTTCGGTGACGCTGCTCGTCGTGACCGCGCTCTTCGTCACGAGCCTGGTCCGCGTGCTGAACGTCGAACGCGGCTTCTCGGACGAGCGCGTGCTCGTGGTGGAGGTCGCCCTGCCCGCCACGCGTTATGCCGAGGAACCCGTGCGCCAGGCCGCTTACGATCGGATGCTGGCTGCGGTTCGGGTGCTGCCGGGCGTGGAAGGGGCCGCCACTACCTCGATGCTGCCGCTCCGCGGCGAAGGGCAGGTGAACTTCGTCGCGCGGGAAGGCGCCGTCCTCTCGGCCTCGGAGCTGCCGAGCGCGAACTTCCGTTTCGTGGCGCCGGAGTACTTCCAGACGATGGGCATGGCCGTGCGCCGTGGGCGTCCGTTCACGACTGACGAGCGGGACCCCAGGCGGCCAGCACCGGCGCTCGTCTCGGAGCTCACCGCCGCGCGCCTGTGGCCGGGCGAAGACGCCATCGGCAAGCGCTTCAGCCGCGGCATCTCCAGCGAGCAGGGCTTCGAGGTCGTGGGCATCGTCGCCGAGGCCAGGACGACGGCGCTGGATCGTGCCGAGCAGCCGCTGATGGTGTACGTGCCCTACTGGTGGCGCAGCCGGCCGTCCACGTCGCTGCTGGTGAAGACGGCGGTGGCGCCGCTGTCGGTGCTGCCAGCCGTGCGGCGCGCGCTGCTGGACATCGATCCGGAGATCGCCATCGGTCGCGCGCGTCCCATGGAGCAGATCGTGGACGACTCGGTGGCGGGCCGCCGCTACCAGGCGCAGATGCTGGGGATCTTCGGCGGCGTGGCCCTCTTCATCGCGGTCATCGGCATCTACGCGGTTGCGTCGTACGGCATCTCGCGCCGGCGGCGGGAGATGAACATCCGCGTGGCGCTGGGCGCCGAGACCCGGCAGGTGATGGGCCTGGTGCTCCGTCAGGGCACCCTGCCCGTGCTCGCCGGCATCGTCGCGGGCATTGGCGGGGCGCTGGTAATGGGCAGCGTCGTGGCCAGCCTGCTCTTCGAGGTGCGGGCCTGGGACCCGGCCATCATCGCCTCCGTCGTGGCCATCGTCGGGACCGTGGGCGTGGCCACGTGCGGCCTGGCGGCCCGGCGCGGGCTCCGGCTGAACCCGGCTGCCGCCTTGCGAGAAGAGTAACGGGGACCGTAACTTTCCCCGGTCGTCCTCCGTCGTGCAAGGTATGACCACTGATCTCCAGGCGCTGGGCGAGCCCTCCCGCGCCCTCCGACAGCAGTTCGACGAGTTCGTGTGGCCCCATCGCGAGGCCCTCTGGCGCTTCTGCCGGAAGCTCACTGGCAATCCCTGGGACGCCGAGGACCTGGCGCAGGAGACTCTGCTCAGGGCGTTTGCCCGGCTCTCATTCACCTGGCAGCCCGTCGAGCCTCGCGCTTACCTGTTCCGCATTGCCTCGAATGGGTGGATCGACCGGTGGCGCCGGGACCGGGCGACAACGAACCTGGATGAAGCCGCGCTGGCGGTCGCAACGGGGCCGGACCCGGATCCGCTGGATACGCGCGATGCCCTGCGGCAGGTGGTGGACCATCTGCCGCCCAGGCAGCGCGTGGTGTTCCTGCTGACCGAAGGCTTCGGGTTCACCCACGCTGACGTGGCCGCGATGCTCGGCCTGAGCCTCGGGGCGGTGAAGGCCCTTCGATTTCGTGCGCGGGAGGCGCTCGCCCGGCGCGGTACCCCCACACCGGCCGCCTCCGAGGCGCACGCGGAGGCCAGTGGACCCGCGGGCGTGCTCGACCGCTACGCGGACGCCTTCAACCGCCGTGATGTGGACGCCCTTGTGGCTCTCTTCCACGCCGACATCGTCAACGAGATTGTCGGCGTGGCTGACGAAGCCGGGACCGAGGTGATGAAGGAGAACTCGCTGGCCGAGTGGCTGGCGGACCCGCTGCCGACACGCGCGCTCGTGGCGCACGCGTGCGGGCGGCCGGTGGTTGTCGTCCTGCAGCAGGATGCCGACGGTGCGGAGGCCATCGCGTGGGTAGTGGATGCCGCCGTCACGGACGGGCTCGTCCGGTCGCAGCGCCTCTACTGCTTCTGCCCGGAGCTGCTCGAAGAGGTTGGAGCGGAGCTCGGGCTGCCGGTCCGGACGCGTGGATACACCTATGCCGGCACACTCGCCTGAGGCCTGGCGGCTCGTCTACGAGACGCATGCCACGTCGCTCGACAACGAGACGGGCCTGGCGTCCGGACACTACGACGTGGCGCTCTCGCCGCTCGGGGAACGACAGGCGGCGGAGATGGGCGAGCGATACCGGGACGATCCGCCATCCCTCGTACTGACGTCCGACTTGCAGCGAGCCTGGCGCACGGCGGGGGTCGCGTTCGGCAGCCGTGTGCCCATCGTGCGGGACGCGCGGCTGCGCGAGTGCGACTACGGCGAGCTGACCAGAAAGCCCGCGCGCGAAATCGATCCGTTCCGCCTGGCGGCCATCGACGCGCCCTTTCCGGGCGGGGAGAGCTACTCCCAGGCCACGGCCCGTGTCGCCGCATGCCTGGACGACCTGCGCCGGTCCTGGCCCGGTGGCTGGGTCCTCCTCATCGGTCACCGCGCCACGCATTACGCGCTGGATCACCTTCTGGGTGGTGTGCCGCTCACCGAGGCGATGTCCGTCCCATTCACGTGGCAGCCCGGATGGGCGTACCGGCTGCTCGCGCCGCCGGAAGTGAAGAGTGAAAAGTGAGAAGTGAAGGGTGAGAAGTCCGGGTCGCGGGCCGCCTCGGGCCCCTCGTGGCCGTGTCGACGTCGCTGGCCGCGGTCGACCGGTTGGGCGAGGCCGCCGTTGACCCCGTGTCCGAGTGTCGCGTCGAGCCGGGACGGCGGGGCTGAGGCCCCGGCGCTCCGAAACCAGACCCTGAGAACCTCCGAACCCGAGAACCCCAGAACCCGAGAACCCCAGAACCCGAGAACCCCAGAACCCCAGAACCTACCTGTCCCTGATCCCCTCCGGATCCACCTCGCCGCCGTAGTGCTTCACCACCGTCGCGGCGATCTTCCCCTCGGCCACGCGCAGGTCCTCGCTCGAGCCGCGGTGGTGGCCCGTCAGCACCACGATGACGATGGGCTGGCCCTTCACCCAGACGATGCCGGCGTCGTTGGCCACCCAGGGCTGGCCGTCGCCCGTCTTGTGCGCGATGGTGACGCCGTCGCCCAGGTAGCGGGGCAGGCGGTCGTTCACCTGCTGCTTCTTCAGGATGTCGATCATCAAGGCGCTCGCGTCCTTCGACACGAGTTCCCCGCGGGCCATCATCGCGAAGAGGCGGCCGATGTCGCGCGCGGTGCTGCGGCCGAAGTACAGGCCCGTGTCCTCGATGACACGGCGGAACGCCTCGCTCACCTGCGCACCGGGATACTTGTCGAAGGGGAAGCCGATGGTCTTGTCGCCCGACGCGTCGGCCCAGCCCGGCTCGAGCCCCGAGAGCCACAGGCGATCCCAGTCGAGGTCCGAGAACCGGATGCGTGTGTTCGAGAGGCCGAGGCTGGCCATGTGCGCGGTGACGTTCTCGCGGCCGACGAGGTCTGCGAGCGCGTCGGTCGCCTGGTTGTCGCTGATGATGATCATCAGCGTGAGCAGGTCGCGCACCGTGGGCTGGAGGCCCGGATCCAGTGCGTAGAGCACGCCCGATGGGATGCGGCGCTGGTCCAGCGTCATTGGCACCCGCTGGTCCAGCTTCAGCTTGCCCTGGCGCACCTGTTCCAGAACGGTGGCCATGATGGGCACCTTGATCACGCTGAAGGTCTCGTACTCTCCGTCGGCGTCGATGGCCACGTGCTCGCGCGTGGCCAGGTTCTCGACGTAGACGGCCATGCGGCCGTCCACGCGGTCGCGGATGGCGCGGAGGCGCGACTCGAGCGTGTCGGCCGGCGGCGCTGACGCGGCGAGCCGGTCCGCGGCCGCGGCCAGCAGCGCTTCGTTCTTCGCGATGGCGGCCTCGACCAGCACGGCCTGCTCGCGCGCGAGCGGCCAGTTGCCGGCCTCCGCCGCCTCGGTGATGCCAGGCAGCGTCATGGCCGCATAGGTGTAGCGCGGTGCGTAGAGCAGGTGCTTGAACCAGGGGCGGCCGGGGATGCCCGCGGGATTCGCCCAATTGCCCTCGAAGGCGAGCAGATCCTGGTTGAGGCGGTCCGCGGCCTCGGCACCAATCTGTCCCTTCGCCAGGGCGGTCTCCACCCGCAGGTGCAGCGTCCGCGCCGTGGTCCTCAGCGCGCGCGTGCGATCCACGAGCGGCTGCGTGTCGAGGTTCGCGGGCAGGCCGGGAATCCGGTCCAGCTCGCGCACGAATTCCCGGAGGCTCGCCGCGTACTCGTCCATCTGGTAGGGCAGCACGTCGGCGTTCGCCAGGCGCAGCGCGAGCGTGCCCCAGTACTGCGCCATCGCGGTGTGATAGCGGAAGCCCGGATCGCCGATCTTCGAGATCCAGTAATGGTTGTCGTACGCGGAGTGGTAGACGCCGTACGGGCCGTTGAACGTCATGTCCACGACGGGGCGCGAGAGGTAATTGAGGAAGACCGTGTGGTCGGAGCCGCTGCCGATGCGTGTCTGCACCAGCTTCTGGTCCGGAAGCGAACCCTCGCCAAGGCCCGGCGCGGGGGGCTCGGTCTTCTTCCACGCGTCGTAGAGCGACACGCCGGATGGGTCCTTCACCTCGCGCGCGACGTCCACCAGCACCGGGGCCAGCGAGCCCACGGCGTTGGCCTCGAAGTTCGGGCCCGATGCAGATGAGTCCACGTTCAGGTAGGCGACGAGCTTCTTGCGCAGGTCCGCCGCGAAATGCTCACCCCACTCGGTGGAGCCGGTGAGCGTCACCTCTTCGCCATCCCACGCGCAGAAGATCAGGGTCCGCTTCGGGCGCTGGCCCTTCTTCAGCATCTCGCCGAGCGACCGCGTCGTCTCCATCAGGCTGGACGTGCCGCTGCTCGGGTCCACGCCGCCGAAGACCCACGCGTCGTGGTGGTTGCCGAGCGTGATCCACTCGTCCGGCCGCTCGCTGCCCCTGATGCGCGCCTCGACCACCCAGTTCGGCTGCACGTCGGTGCGCATGTCCACCTTCAGGTGAACCCGCGCCTCGCCGCCCAGCCGGTACTCGAACCCCATGGCGCCCTGCCATTCCTTCGGCGCCGGCGGGCCGCCCAGGCTCTCCATGATCGGTTTCGCGTCGCGCCACGACAAGGGCACGCCCATGATCGTCGGCACCGAGACCGCCTCCTCCTTCGGGATGCGGTGCGCGCCCGGCGTCGAGGCCCATCCGGGCGTGAGCGGATCACCGGCGACGATGTAGTCGTACGCGATGCCGCCGCGCTGGAAGTGGCTCTCCGGGCCCCAGGGGCCCTTCGGGAAGACCTCGCCCTTCGTGAAGCCGTCCTCCATCGGGTCCGAGTAGACGATGAGGCCGGCCGCACCCTCGCGCTGGGCGGTGAGCGCCTTGAAGCCGCGATAGCTGTAGGGCACGGAGTACCGGACGATGACGATCTTGCCCTTCGGGTCGATGCCGGCCGCGCGCAGGCGGTCGTAGTCCTCGGGGTTGCCGCTGTTGGCGTAGACGACCGGCGCCGTCACTTCTCCCGAGGCCGAGAACGACAGCCAGGCCGAGCTGATGTCCTTGCGGGCGGTGTCCGGGTCCTCGGGATAGGCGTCCTCGCGCATCGTGGGCACGTACCGCCGCGGCGCCACCATCTCGACCTTCACCTCGCGTGGGTTCGACGAGAGCACGTCGTAGCGATGGATCTTCACGTCCTCGAGGCCCTGCTCGCGCCAGGCCTGCGCGATGCGCTCGGCAATCTCCTTCGTGCGGGGCGAGGTGGCCGGGTGCGGCACCTGGGTGAAGTACCGATGCCATTGCTCGATGCGGCCGGCGGAGGGCAGCGCCTGGTAGGCGCGTTCCATCTCGCGCTGGGCCAATGCTCGCGCGGGGGTGTAGCCGCGCATGGGCGCGGCGTCCGGCGCGGGCGTCTGGGAGAAGACCGTGGGGCCGAGCGAGACGACGGCCAGCAGGAAGGCAGCGAGCGTGCGGCGCGTGATGGACATGGGATCGGCACATGGTACACGGACTGGCGGACTCATGTTCTCGGGTTCTCAGGTTCTGGAGTTCTCAGGTTCTGGAGTTCTGAGGTTCTGAGGTTCTGAGGTTCTGGTGTTCGGCGCTGCGCTACCATGCGGCATGGCGATCGCCGGTCCGGTCCTCGTGGCCACGAGCCTGTCGGATGCCGATGACGAACTGCTCCGGCAGGGGCATGCGGTGGCGTCCGGCATCGGCGCGCGGCTCGTCGTGTGCCACGTCCTGCCCGAGGCGTACAGGGTGCGCGTGCTCTTCCCGCAGTACGCGGGCATCGATGCCACGGTCCAGGAACCGCTCGAGCGGAAGGCCCGGGACGTCGTCCGCGCGCGGGTGGCGGAGGTGCTGGGCGCCGTGGCCGAGGCCACCATCGAGCTCGAATCCGGGAGTCCTCACGCGGCCATCCTCGAGGTGGCCGGGCGGACCGGCGCCGGGGTCG
Source organism: uncultured Bifidobacteriaceae bacterium (assembly GCA_964557815.1). Lineage (GTDB taxonomy): Bacteria > Acidobacteriota > Vicinamibacteria > Vicinamibacterales > UBA2999 > VFZN01. The sequence goes on from CAZLBU010000064.1 coordinate 6,827, forward strand.
TCGTGATCGGGCCCGGCCACACGGCTCATCGCGTGGCGCGCGCGGCGACGTGTCCCGTCCTCGTCGCGCGCCCGTCGCCGCCGGGCGGCGGCGTGCTTGGCGCCACGGACTTCTCCGACCCGTCGCTGCCCGCCGTGCGCCTCGCCGCCGACGAGGCCCGGCGCAGGGGCGTGGCGCTTCGGCTGGTGCACAGCACCGAGCTCGACGCTGCCATCGCGATGGCTTCTGCCGGTCTCGCGGGTGGCATTCCCCTGTCGCCCATCCCGGACGAAACGGCACGGGAGATCGCGCAGGTTGCCCGCGAGCGGCTCCTGGAGGTCATGGCAGAGACGGGCGCCACTGGTGATGTCCTGGTCCTCTCCGAGCGACCGGGCGCCGGCATCGTGGCAGCCGCAGAGGACATGCCAGCCGCACTCGTCGTGGTCGGCACACGGGGACGGTCGGGTGTGCCACGCCTTCTGATGGGGAGCGTCGCGGAGGCGGTGGTCAACCATGCCCCGTGCTCGGTGCTGGTCGTGCCGCTCCATCTCGAGGTGTGAGCCCGCCGGGGCCAGCCCCTGCACGCCCGGGTCAGCGCGACTTGTGGACGACGCCACCCTTCATCACGAACTGGACGCGTTCGAGCTCGGTGATGTCCTTCAGGGGATCGCCGGCCACGGCGATGAGGTCCGCGAAGCGTCCCGGCTGCAGCGTGCCGACGCGGTCGGCCCACCCCATGGCCTCGGCGGCGATGCGCGTGGCGCCCTCGATGGCTGCCATCGGCGACTGGCCCAGGTCCACGCGGATCTTGAACTCGCGCGCGTTGTCGCCGTGCGGGAACACCCCGGCGTCGGTCGCAAACGCGATGGGCAGGCCGTGGGCGAGGGCGATCTTGAAGGCCCGTTCCTGCGTGCCCTGCATGGCGCGCTCGCGTTCGACCTGGTGGGCCGGGATGTTCAGCGCCTGGTTGTCGTGCAGGATGGTGTGCCCGACGTAGAGGGTGGGCGCGAAGTAGGCGCCCTTCTCCTTCAGCAGGCGCGCGGCTTCCTCGTCGAGCATGCTGCCGTGATCGATGGTGCGGACGCCCGCGCGGAGCGCCGCCGTGATGCCCTCGGTGCCGTGCGCGTGCGCGGCGACGAACCGGCCCCAGCGGTTGGCCTCCTCGACGGCCACGGCCAGTTCCGCGTCCGAGTACTGCTGCGCGCCCGGCGGAATGCCCTTCGACATCACGGCGCCCGTCGCCAGAATCTTCACGAAGTCCGCGCCGTTCTTGAGGTTCGTCCGCACCGCCCTCCGCACCTCGTCCACGCCGTCCGCGAGGTTCCGGACGATGGGAACGTCCACGTAGATGGAGAACTGGCGCGCGTCGCCGGCGCCGCCGGTGGCCGAGACGTAGTTGCCGGCCACCTGCAGCCGCGGACCGGGCACCGAGCCCTTGTCGATGGCGTCGCGCAGGTCGATGTCCACGTAGGGCCACGTGGGCCCCATGTCCCGGGCGGTGGTGAAGCCAGCCATCAGCGTGGTGCGGGCGTTCACCGCGCCGTAGATGGCCGCGCGGCCGGGTGTGGTGGTGAGGAGGGCCGATTCCCAGTTCGTGCCGACCTCGTCGGTGAGGTGCGTGTGCAGGTCGATGAGGCCGGGAAGCACGGTCGCCCCGCCGAGGTCGATGACCTGTTCTGCCGTCATCCCGGCCGCCGGCCCCACCCGCTCGATGCGCTCGCCGCGGACGAGCACGCCGCCGTTGGAGAGGGGCGTGCCGCCGCGCCCGTCGATGATGCGGGCGGCCTTTACAAGTACGGTGCGCTCCGGCGCGGGCACCTGCGCGGGCGCGGTCGCGCCGCAGACGAAGGCGACGGCCGTGACCAGCCACGCCGCGGCGCGCCGCGTGTCGGTTGAAGACGCCGGGATGTGCCTCGCCATGGTGCCCGGCACACTACCACACGACGCCACGCCCGGAACCTCAGTACCTCAGAACCTCAGAACCTCCTCCTCTCATCTCGTCGCCACCGCCCTGGGCCGCGGGTCGAGGCCGACACGCTTGAGCAGCCCCTCGAATCCGGCCTTGTCCACGGCCTTCGCGTGGGCCTCGTCCGGCGCGACGATCTTCCGCGTGACCAGGTCCATCAGCGCGTCGTTCAGCGTGACCATGCCTTGCGCCTTGCCCACCTGGATGATCGACGGGATCTGGAACGTCTTGCCCTCGCGAATCAGGTTGCTCACCGCCGGCGTCGCGATCAGCACTTCGAGCGCCGCTACGCGGCCGCCGCCAATCCGTCGGCACAGCGTCTGGGCGATCACGCCCTTGAGCGACTCGGACAGCATCACGCGGATCTGCGCCTGCCGATCGGCGGGGAACTGATCGATCACGCGGTCCACCGTGGACGCCGCCGTTGTCGTGTGGAGCGTCCCGAACACCAGGTGGCCGGTTTCGGCCGTTTCGATGGCGATGGCCACGGTCTCGAGGTCGCGCAGCTCGCCCACCAGGACGATGTCGGGATCCTCGCGCAGCGCCGCCCGGAGCGCGGCCTTGAACGAGTCGGTGTGCGTGCGCACCTCGCGCTGGTTGATCAGGCACTGCCGGTTCTCGTGCACGAACTCGATCGGGTCCTCGATGGTGACGATGTGATCGTGCCGCGTCCGGTTGATGTGGTCGATGAGCGCCGAGAGCGTCGTGGACTTGCCCGATCCGGTCGGGCCGGTCACGAGCACGAGTCCCTTGTTGAGCTGACAGAGCTGCAGGATGTGCGGCGACAGGCCGAGCTGCTCCGCGGTGAGGATCTCCGTGGGGATGACACGGAACACGGCGCCTGGGCCGCGCCGATCGAAGAACGCGTTGCCGCGGAACCGCGCGAGCCCCGGCAGGTCGTACGCGAAGTCCGTGTCGTGCCGCGCACCGAACTCTTCGCGGTTCCGCTCCGGCATGATGGGCAGGAGCAGCCCTTCCAGGTCGCCGGTGGCCAGCACGCCCGCGTCCGGAGCGAGGGGCTGCAGCCGGCCGTCCTTGCGCACGATGGGCGGCGAGCCGACCGACAGGTGCAGGTCCGACGCGCCCATGGCGCACATGGCCTCGAACAGGCCGTGGATGGGAGCGACGCCGCTCATCGGAGCGCCTCGCTGACGTCGATGACGTGCCGCAGGTTGACCAGCAGCGTCTCGCACCCGCACTCCAGGTAGCGGAACGGATCCGGGTCGCGCGTCCAGTCGCTCAGCCGGTCGTGGCCGCCAGGACCGTACACGCGGACTTCACCCATCAGCCGGGGACCGCGCGAGAGCCCGATGGCCACCAGGTGAGGCGTCGCCACGTCGTAGCCGGGCTCGTGCTTTGCCTCGTCGTCGGACAGCCGGACGGTGAGCACTTCCGCGCGGTTCAGCAGTACCGTCCTCGCGGTGCCCTCGCCGTGCAGCTCGAAGGGGAAGAAGCCGGGCTCGGCGTTGAGCAGCTCGCCGATGCGCTCGGGGCCGGGATGATGCGCACTGGCGTGCGAGAGGAAGAAGCTGCCCTCGACCGATTCACCGCTCGAGAGCGTGATCGTGGCCGGGCGACGAAGCTTCTCCACGCGGAAGGCGGATACCTCGGGATGAGCGGTCACGGAATCTCCTGCGACCGGGATAATCGGCATTCCCGCCGCAGGCTTGAGTCCCGAGGCGGCTCAAGCCCTCAAGCCCTCAAGACCCCCCGAAGGCGTACAACGCCGCCACGGTCCGCACGTAGATGCGGCCGTCGGCGAACGCCGGCGTCGCGTAGGCGTCCTCGCCGAGATCGTTCACCACCTTCGGCGTGATGTCGCCGCCCGGATCGACGACCACGACGGCGCCGGCCTCGCTGGTGAAGAAGATGTGGCCATCGGCCGCGACCGGCGACGAGAAGTGCGCGCCCGGCGCGCCGGTCAGGCGCCCCTGCCTGATCCGCTCGCCCGTCTCGGGATTGAGCGTGGTGACGATGCCGTTGTCGTTGATCATGTAGAGCACGCCGCCGTAGAGGAGTGGAGAAGGAAGCTGCGGCACCGTGCGCTGGTACTTCCACCGGATGGCCGTGTCGCTCATGTCGCCAGAGCCGCCCAGGCGGATGGCGAGCATCCCGTTCTCGGAGTCGAGCGCGGCGCGGTAGTAGGCCCACTCGTCCTTCGTGAGCGTGCCGTTGGTGTCGAGGTCCGCGACCTCGAACCAGAACGCAGGGGTGAACTTCGGGAACTCCGCCTTCGAGATGACGCCATCGCCGTCGGCGTCGGCCGTCTTCCACACCTCGTCTGCCGCCGGCACCGACACCTTGTTCCCGGGATCGTTGACGGGCGCGCCGTACCCGTTCACGTAGAGCGTGTCGCCGCCGATGACCGGCGTGGATTTCATCTCGAACGAGAGCCCCCCGACCCACCAGAGCTTGCGGCCCGTCGCGGCATCGTAGGCGGTGAGGAAGAACGAGCCGGGCAGCAGGATCTGATCCTTGCCATCGGGCCCCTTCCACAGGATGGGCGTGGAGTGTCCGCTCTTTGCTTCGGGGCGCTCCACCTTCCAGCGAACCCTGCCGGTGCGCTTGTCGAGCGCCATCAGGTACGAGCCGAGGCTCTGATCGCACGCCAGCACCAGCAGGTCCCCGACGATGATGGGCGAGGCGCCCATGCCGTAGATGTTGTTGAACGGGCCCAGCGGCATCGTCCAGAGCTGGGTGCCGGCCGCGTCGTAGGCCACGTCGCGCA
>CAZLBU010000065.1:0-8129 GCA_964557815.1 uncultured Bifidobacteriaceae bacterium
GCCGGGCGCGCATGAGCCCCGGCCCCGGTCTACACTGAGGACATGCAGGCGCTCACCATCGTCGCGCTCGTCGTGGGCCTGGCCGGCTCGGCCATGGCGCAGCAGGAGAAGCCGGTCCCGAAGGACTCGATGCGCATCTCCATTCCCGGGTGCTCGAAGGGCACCGCGTTCACGGTCATGGAGAGCCCGGAGCACGAGTCGCGCTCCTCCGTGCCGCCCGGCCGCCGGTTCAGGCTGGCGGGGCCGAAGGACCTCCTGAAGGAGATCCGCGGGCACGAGGGATCGATGATCGAGGTCACAGGCCTCATCCGGAAGGGGCAACTGGATCCCGCCGGCATCCCCATCGGCGGTGGCGTGCGGGTGGGCCCGGCGCCCTCACCGCTCGGCGGCGTCGGGCGCGACCCGAACTTCAATCAGATCATCCTGGACGTGGAAGGCTGGCGCCCGCTGGCCGGCGAGTGCCCCTCGAGGTAGAGGGACAAACGGCAAAAGGCAGAAGGCAGAAGGCAGAAGGCAAAAGGCAAAAGGCAAAAGGCAGAAACGCGATTGTCGAGCAGGCAACGCCATTCTGCCTCGAGCCTTCTGCCTTCAGGCTGGCATTTTCAGCGGGCGCCTGCTTATCCGGCGATCGTCAGGACCGGGCAGGTCGCGCGGCGGACCACCTGGTTGGTGGTGGATCCGAAGAGGCCCATGTCGAGCGCGTTGCGCCCGCGCACGCCGATGACGATGAGATCGGCCTGGCCCTCGCGGGCGGCGTCGAGCAGCTCGACGTAGGGCTTGCCGAAACGCACCTGCACGTCGGGGGCGGGGCCGTCCGGCGCTGCCGACGCGCCAAGGGCCGCGAGCCGCGCGCGGGCACTCGATTCGAGGTAGTGGCGGTAGTCCACGAGCGCCTGCGCCTGTTCGGGCGGCACACCCTCCATCGTGGGGATCGGCGGCTCGTGCCACGGCCACTCCAGGACGTGCAGCAGCGCGAGCGCGGCTCCCGACTCCTTCGCGAGTGACGCGGCGGCGTCCACCGCCTTCAGCGACGAATCGGAGAAGTCCACGGCACACAGCAGCCGCGCGAAGGGCTGCGAAGAGGTTGCCTGCGCGCGTGGCGGCACGGTGAGCACGGGGCAGGACGCCCTGCGCAGCACCTTCTCGGTAACGGACCCCAGCAGCAGGTGCTGGAAGCCGCCCGTGCCGTGCGTGCCCATCACGATGACGTCGGTGGACAGCTGCGTCGCCTGGTCGAGGATGGTCCGGACGGGCTCGCCGCCCGCGATGACGATGTCGAAGCCGACGCCGGCACCGGCCACCGGGGCGCACGCCGTGGTGGCGTGGGCGCGCAGGGCCTCGAGGTCCGCGGCGGTCGGCGCGACACTGAGGTGCACGTGCAGCACCGTGATGCGCGCGCCGTACCAGCGCGCCAGGGCCACGCCCTGTTCGAGCGCGTGCGCCGACGCGTCCGAGAAGTCGATGGGGCAGAGGATGCGGCGGATGGTCATGCGCGCTACTGCTCCCACTCCCAGTCGCAATAGCCCGGGCGTGCCAGCCAGTTCTGCGGGTAATCACCAATCGGAGCCCCCGGCGGCGCCGGGGCGGCCGGCAGCATCACGGCCGTGTCGGCGGGCCGCTCGAGGAAGCGCTTGATGTCGGCGGCCAGCAGCGTGTGCTGCGCGATGTCGGCCTCGCCCTTCGAGCCCTCCACGCGGATGCGGTCCGCCAGGCGCTGCAGCCTGAGCGAGGCCATCGCGCGCACCTGCGCGTTCTGGGCGGCAGCGGCCAGCCACGTGAGCCGATCCACGAGCACGCGCTCCGCGGCCCGACGCACCGCGGCTTCGTAGGGGTTCGCCGTGGGCGCGTCGAAGGTGGCCTTCACCAGGTGATCGATCACCTCCTCGAGGCCAGGCAGGGAGGGGTCCACGGCATGCTGCGCCACCATGCGCGCGGCGCGATCCGGCTGCAGCACGAACCCGATGGTGACGTCGGCCGCGATGGCGCCGGGGCTGATGGGGTCGAAGCCCTCGCCGGTGGTGCGCGGGAACAGCTCGCGGTGGACGCCGTAGCCTGGCGGCCGCGGCGGGATGAGATCGAGGATCTTCCGCGGGATGGTCAGCTCGGACGGCTTCAGCGTGGCGGCGAGCGCCTCGAGGGCGCGACGCTGGCTGGCTGCAGCCTCCCACTTCACCGGCGTGCGGCCGTCACCACGCATCGCGTAGACGAAGTCCTGGCCCGCCACCATCGACGCGGCGCCCTCCACCGCGTAGCGGTGGTACATGAAGATCGGCACCAGCGGCTCCTCGATGGTGGTCATCGGTGCGCCGGTGCGGATGGTGCTCTCGCCGATGCGGTCCAGCGCCGCCCGGCGCACCTTCATGAGGCGGTCCAGCTCGTCGGCCTGGTTCACGCCGTTCGACCACTGCTCGGTGCGCGGGTGGATGTCGGTGTCCTGGTTCGTGAAGTACCGCAGGTCCTGCGCCCAGGCATCGTCCAGGATCCTCGTGAGGGCCGCCTCGTCGTCGCCGCCCGACGCGAACTGGCGATAGCCGTAGTTGATGGCCACCTTGTCCCAGTCGCCGATGCGCGCCTCGTAGGCGCGCGAGAGATCGATGGTGCCGTCAGGGCGAAGCTGCTCGAGCGGGTGCGGGTAGTCCATCACCGAGATCCAGCCCTTGCTGCTGTCGTAGTAGTTGTGGCCGAGGCCCAGGGTGTGGCCCACCTCGTGCGCGGAGAGCTGGCGGATGCGCGCGAGCGCCGTCTCGTAGAGGATGGCCGGGCGCTCGGTGCCGGTGGTGTAGGGCGAGAGCAGCCCTTCGAAGATCATGTAGTCCTGCCGGTCGCGGAGCGAGCCCAGCGTGACGGTCGCCTTGATGATCTCGCCGGTGCGCGGGTCGGTGACCGAGCCGCCCGAGCTCCAGCCGCGCGTGGAGCGGTGCACCCAGTTGATCATGTTGTAGCGGATGTCCATCGGGTCCGCGCCCTCGGGCAGCACGTCCACCTTGAAGGCGTTCCTGAAGCCCGCCGCCTCGAAGGCCTGGTTCCACCACATCGCACCCTCGATGAGCGCCTTCTTCACGTCCTCGGGCGCGCCGGAGTCCACCCAGTACTGGATGGGCGTCACCGGCTCGCTGATGGCAGCGGACGGGTCCTTCTTCACCAGCCGGTGACGGCGCACGTAGCGGAACTGGATCGGCTCCGCGATGGGCTGGCTGTAGTCCACGAACGTGATGCCGCCGTACCCGGCCCGCGGGTCGTCGACACGCGGCTGGAAGTTGCCGTCGGGCAGCTCGACGAACGAGGCGTGCTCGCGCAGGGTCACGGCCTCGGGTGACGGCGTCACGCTGGCGACCGAGCCCGAGAACAGGCCGCCGCCGCGGCCGAACGGGCCAGCCACCTGGGGCGGCGCGATGGAGGCGGGCCCCTGCGACGGCCCTCCGCCAAAGCCGCCACCGGCAGGCGCCTCGTTCACGAAGGTCAGCGTCATGTCGACCTCCGTGTTCCTCGGGAAGTTCTTCGTGTTGGGCAGGTAGAACGCGCTGCGGTTGCGGTCCAGCCTGTAGGTGCCCGGCCGGAGCCGCCCAGCGGCGTTGTGCACGTCACGCAGGAAGAACTCGGTGGCGTCCACGAGCACGCGCCCGCCCGATTCGGCCGCCACGGTGAAGCCCCAGAGCACCGACTTGGCGAACGAGTCCTCCACCGACTTGCGCTCGAGGACGTTGCTGCTGCTCGAGCGGAACGACTGGTTGCCCTGGACCAGCAGCACGCGCGGGCCCACGCGCTGGAACATCACGATGCGGCCCTGGCCGCCCTGGCCGCGATCGAGCCCGATGTCGTTGGACCCGAGGCCCGCGGAGAGGCCGGTCGAGAACAGGAACTCGGTGTCGAGGCGCGGGATCTCCAGGAGCATCGTCCCCGCGCGCTCGTCCCAGTAGAGCGGGAAGTAGCCGTCGATCTTCCTGAGGCCGCTGACGCGGTCGTCGATGGACGGAATGGCCGCGGCGGCGCGCGGCGCTGGCTGAGCGGGCTGCGCCTCGGCGGCCGGTGCGGCCAGCAGCAGAGCCCCCAGTACAAGAACGCATGGCTTCGACATGAGCAGAACCTCGCGCGGGGATTCTACCCCGAGGTCGCTCACGTCCCGGGCGAGGGGCGCGGCCGGCTGCCCTTCTACAGGCCGGGCAGCAACGTCCTGAGCGCGTTCGAGCGGCGGCGGCGCTGGCGGACGATTACGATCACGGTCTGGCTGTCCGGCGCCACGGTTCCCGCGGCCCGCAGCTCCTCGATGGTGCCGTTGACCTCGTCGGCCAGGCGGCCCGTACCGCGGCGCAGGCCCTTGACCCGCTTGCGGCGCTGCTTGCCCATGTCGATGATGACAGGCGACTTCGCCTCGGTCCGGGCGGCGGTCTCGGCGGGTGCGGATGCGACGGTTGCCACGCTCATGCTCCTTGATGAAGGCGTTCGGGCCATTCCCTAGAGCCCGAGGAGGTCGGCCGGGCGAATTTCCCTGGCGCCCTTGCTGGCTGCCCGGACGATGTTGTTGGGGAGATCGCGGACCCAGCCGTCCCGGCGCTTGCGGTTGGCCTTCTTGTGCCGCCGCAGATAGGTGCTCGTCGCCTTGTCACTGGCCTCGACCAGCGACCGGGTCATCCGCTCGACGGGCTTGATCAGCGCCGTGGCCTTCTTCTTCTTTCGGCCCTTCTTGAAGAGCACGACGGGGGAGAAGCCCCCGGACCCATCGCGGGTCAGGATCGTGATGCGGCGGACCGACTTGCTGAGGCGAGGCATGTCCATGAACGACCCCAGGCGGGCGGCCGGCTGGCCACGACCCGCGGCAGCTGAACGTTGAAGCGTAACCTTACAGCAGCTTGGTTCCGCGGTGCAACCGCAGGGCGGCGACAGAACCGGGCGGCCGGGCTGGTCGCGGGGAGATTGCGATATGCTGGCGCCCGCTCCCAGTCGCCGTCATGATCGACCCGTCGCTGACACCGACCCGTCTGCTCGATCCCCGTGAACGGCCGCCCGTTGTCATCCGGGAACCGGCCAGCCCGTCCCGATGGCGGGGGTGGGAGGTGGTGTGGCGGCTGCTGCGCCTGGCCGTGCGCCTGCTGGCGCTCCGCGCGGCCCGCCGGCTGCCGCCGGAACGGCTGGGCGTCGAGCTCAGGCGCGCCTTCGAGGATCTCGGCGGGCTCTGGGTGAACGCCGGCCACCTCCTGTCGCTGCGCATCGACATCTACCCGGCGGCGGTGAGCAGCGAACTGGCGAAGCTGCAGGCGAGGCGCTTCGGCTTCCCGAGCGCCGCGGCTCGCCGCGTCCTCGAAGAGGATCTCGGCGCGCCGATCGAGCGGTACTTCGACGAGTTCGACGACGCGCCGTTCGCCGTCGCGCACATCGCGCAGGTGCATCGGGCGCGGCTCCGGCAGGAGCAGCGGTACGTGGCGGTCAAGATCCAGCAGCCGCAGGTGGCGTCCGTCTTCGCGCGCGACCTGGTCCACATCCGCCGCATCGTCACGCTCATCAAGTGGCTGCGGATCCGGCCGCACCTGCTGTGGGACTTCGCCTTCGACGAGCTGAAGGAACAGACGGCCCAGGAACTGAACTTCCACTACGAGGCCTCGGCCATTCGCCGGATGCGGCGGGCCCTGAAGGGCCAGAAGATCGAGGTGCCGGACCTGTTCAGGCGGTACTGCTCGCGGCGCGTCCTGGTGACCGAGTTCATCCACGCCGCGCTGATGTCGGACCTCGTGACGCTGCAGGATTCCGACCCGGAGCGGCTGGCGGCCTGGCTCGCCGAGAACAACATCGAGCCGCGCCGGATCGCACGACGGCTGATCTTCTCGGTCCACCGCCAGATCCTCGAGCAGAACCTCTATCACGGCGACTTGAACCCGCGGCACATCGTGCTGCTGCGCAACAGCCGGCTGGCGCTCATCGAGTTCACGGCCACGACCTTCACCGAGCGCGAGTACCTGGAGAAGTTCCGGCTGTTCGTCAAGGCGCTGGCGATGCGGGACTACTCGAAGGCGGCGGACGTGAGCTTCATGCTGTGCGCGGTGCTGCCCAACATCGACACCGAGGAAGTGAAGGAAGAGCTCGTCCGGTCGCTCCGGGCCTGGGCCACCCGGACGCTCGTGAAGGAGCTGCCCTACCGTGAGAAGTCGATCGACAACGCCTTCGTGGAGGTGTTGCGGGTGCTCGTCCGCTACCGGTGCACGATGCAGTGGGGCTGGCTGCGCATCCGTCGGGCGCTGATGACGCTGGACATGTCGCTCGAGCGTCTGTATCCGGACGTGAACTACACGCGCGTACTGCAGCAGTATTTCGCCAAGGCCGAGTCGCGCGCGCTCGACGCGCTCATCGGGCCGGAGTTCGTGCGCCGCTCGCTGGGGGGCTATCTGACCGCGCTCACCATTCAGGATCGGGTGGACGAGTACACGATGTTCCAGGGCGCGCTCGTGCGCCGGCACGCGCAGGTGTTCAAGGGGGCGACCAACAAGGCGGCCGCGGTATTCGCGACCCTCGTCGGCGAGGCGGCGCTGCTCCTGGGGCTCTTCGGCGCGATGGCGCTGGTCGTCTTCCTCGAGCAGCGATATCCCGAGACGGTTGGTTCGCTGCTGGGCCCGCAGCTGGCAAGCATGGCCTCCGCCGTGCCGTATCTCGACGGCCCGGTGTGGCTCGTCGTGTTCCTCGTGATCGCCTACGTCGCCTGGTCGCTGTTCGGGCTCCGCCGCCGCCTCCAGCAGAAGGACGTTCGGCCGCACGAGCGGGTCGCGGCGGTGTAGGACGTCCGGTTCCGGGCATCACGATGCCACCGCCTGGCGATGGAGGTAGACGCGTCCGTCCCCCAGGGCCGTGCGGACCCTCGTCAGCGCGAACCAGATCCACGCATCGACCAGCAGGACGGCCACGAGCGGCCGCACGTCGTGGGGCGTCGTGGCGCCTCCGACGCCCGCCAGCCATGGGCCCATCCACTGGCTGGCCGTGGGCCAGCACCAGGAGACGGCCCATGGCAATGAGGCCGGACGCTGCGGCGCCCGCGCGATCGGCGAAACCGCGGAAGACCTGCGCCTGGCGGCGGATGAGCGCCGCCTGCCCCTGCACGTACTCCTCGAGGCGTGCCGGCCGGTTGAGCACGTCGCCCAGGGCCTGCAGCGTGCGGCGCGCGCCGAGAGCCGTGACGGCGCGTCTCAGGCGCCGTTGCTCGAACAGCGCGAACGACTCGGCGGTGATCTTCCGGTAATCGATGCCGGGCGCCAGTTCGATGAGCGACGCGTCGAGAGTCGAGCTCGCCCTGTGGAGCCTCAGCCAGGCCCATTCCATCGTGCAGCGATGACCAAGCAGCACCAGCATCACCTCGTTGGTCAGGTTGCCCATCGACTTGTCGTGGTATGGCAGCTCCTTCACCCACGTCCGCGTGGCCCACGCGTGCAGCACCTGCACGAGCCGGGTGTGCACGAGCGCCAGGTCGATGGGCGGCAGGCGGCCGCAGAGCATCAGGCACATGTCGGCGCTCCTGGCGAAGTCGCCGGTCGCGAGCGTCCGCATGAGCGTCCGGAACTTCCACAGGTAGCCGGCTTCCGTGAAGTTGGTGGTGCCGAAGTCGATGAGGGCCACGCGGCCGCCGCGCAGCAAGCCGATGTTGCCGGGATGGAGGTCGCCGTGGAACAGGTTGTCCTCGAGCATCTGGCGCTGGAACGACCGGACGAGGCGGCGTGCCACCCGGCGAGGCTCGACGCGGTTCTCCTCGCGCCAGTGCCTGAGCCGGTCCGGATCCTCGCGCGCCATCCGGAGGTAGTCCACCATCAGCACCATGTGCAGGTACTCGGAGACGAGCACGCGCGCCGTGCAGTAGCGCGAGAAGACCTTCGGCACGTAGATGCCGTGCGGCTTCAGCGCCCTGCGCATCCTCCGTGTGGAGCTGGCCTCGTACCCGAAGTCGAGCTCTTCGCGCATGATCTGGCGAAGCTCGTGCAGGCCCTCGTGCCACTTCATGTGCGGGTAGATGCGAAGGGCGTTCATGATCCGGACGATCCACTCGATGACGGCGAGATCGCGCACGAACAGCTCGGCCGAGTACGGCTTCTGTACCTTGACCGCCACCCAGACACGCTCGTCGCGCAGGCGGGCGCGGTGCACCTGGCCGATCGAGG
>CAZLBU010000065.1:8139-10080 GCA_964557815.1 uncultured Bifidobacteriaceae bacterium
GGCCACGGGCCTCGGCTCCCACTCGTCGAAGAACTGCTCGAGCGGACCGCCCAGGTCCTCTTCGACGATGCGCTGCGCGACGTCCTCGGGGAAGCCGAGCGCCTGGCTCTGCAGCAGCGAGAGCTCGCGGCAGAGCGGAGGCGGCAGCAGGTCGATGCGCAGCGCGATGACCTGGCCGGCCTTGATCCACAGTCCGCCGAGGCGCTCGAGGACCTCGCGGACCCGTCGCGCCATGCGGTCGCCATCGCGGTGCCCCGGGCGGAGGCCCATGGCCAGCAGCCAGAGCGCGAGGAGGAGGAACTGCGCGGCGACGTACACGGTACGGTACCGTGAGGGCGGCCGGGCCTCGCGGATCGGCACGGGGGGGCGACGATCGGCCGTCACCAGGGGCGTGGGAATCCAGGACGCCTTGAGCATGCCGACGCGCGTCAGTCTATCAGCCCGTGGGGGAAGCGTCCGTCGCTCGATTCCTCACGCCGCTCAGTTCCTCGCCTCCACCAGGCTGCGGTACCCTGCGACGATCTGCGCGCGATGCCGCCGGGTCTCCTCGGCGCCTGCGCGGATGATGTCGTGACAGCGCGGAAAATCGGCCATGGAATGCGCCTCGAGCGCCGGCATCAGCATGATGTCGGCGTCGCCGAGGGCCCGGTTCCGCCCGATCTCGTGGCCGCCAATGCGAAGCGACCGCTGGAGGACGTCGTAGAACCGCATCGGATTGCGCCGACGGACGGCTCCCGCCCGCATGGGCGGCATGACGTTCATGGCGACGACGAAGTCGGCACCCATCGCACGGACGGGCCCGACCGGCACCGGCGCCATGATGGCGGCATCGACGAGCACGCGTCCGTCGAGGTCGAGCGGCGGCCAGGAGCCGGGCAGGGCCATCGACGCCCGGACGGCACGGGCCACGCGGACGCGGTCCAGGATGATCTCCTCGCCGGACTCGATGTCGACGGCGTTGGCCCAGAACGGGACCTCGAGGCTCGGCAGGAGACGATCGCCGAAGTAGCCGTCCAACGCCTTCTCGAGGCCCCGCGCGCTGACCAGGTGCAGCCGCCAGAAACGGGGCTCGATCATGCGCCAGTACCGCGTGCGCCACCAGTCGGCGATCGCGGTGATCTCGGCCACGGTCCGGCCCGAGCAGAAGAGGCCGCCGACCAGGCTGCCCATCGAGCAGCCCGCCACCATGTCCACGGGAATGCCGGCATCATCGAGGACGCTCAGCATGCCCAGGTGGGCCCAGCAGCAGGCGCCGCCGCCGCCCAGCGCCAGGCCGACCTGGCGGCCCATCACGAAGCGCGCCAGGGAGCGGGCGGTGCGACGAAATCGCGGCGGTGTCGTGCCGCCCGTCCGGAACGCCTGGTCTGCGGCATCGGTGTCGAAGACGAGCTGGCGCGCGCCCGACAGTCGATCGAGGCGCGTGCGCGCGGCGTCGGCGGCGACAAACGATCGGGCTCCGTCGAGGGGCGGCAGGGGCGCCCCGCCGGCGAGGAGATCGCCGACGACGTCCACGCCAGAGACGGGTGCCTCGGCGCCCTCGCTCCCGCGCGGCGCCAGGACGACCGTATGTCGAAACTCCCGGCGCCACGCCTCCAGGCGGGCCGCGGTGGCGGCGCGGGTGGCGGGCGGAGACGCGACCGCGAAAGGCGCGTCCCCCACACGCTGCGGCGCCTCGCCGCCCCCCAGGCCGTCGCCGACCACGAGGGTGTCGCCGACCGCCCCCTCGTGCAGCGCGAGGCCCAGCTCGGCGGCGAATGCCCGCGCGGCAGGAAAGGCCTCGTCGGCGCGCAGCCACACCGTGCGCGCTCGATTGAGCACGGGTGCGCCGCTGACGGTGTCGTGGAGGCGGGTGGACACGAGGTGCAGGAGCGCGTTCAGCAGGGCATCGCGCGACGGTCCCAGGCTCTGGAGCGCCTCCTTGGTGAGCACCCCGACCTCGAT
>CAZLBU010000065.1:10090-11260 GCA_964557815.1 uncultured Bifidobacteriaceae bacterium
GGCGACGCACGTGCGGCCCGTCACGAACGAGAGCTCGCCGAAGAACCCCGGCGGCGTGATCTCGGCGACGGTTTCGCGCTGACCGGCGCGCTGGACCCGGACGGCGACGGTGCCGCGGTGAAGCAGGTAGAGCGCGTGGCTGGCTGCGCCCTGACGGAGCACGCGTGCCCGGTCGGGAAAGCTGCGGAGCTCGAACGCGGTCGCGAGCTCGCGCAGGTTCGCGCGGTCCAGGGAGGCCAGCGACGGAACGTCCGCGAGACGGTCGGCCAAGTCGGCGTGCATCTGAAGAGCGGCGATGGTAGCGTCAGGCGCACGCCGACGGCAAGGCGCCGGGCACGCGCGCGGGCATGATAGCCTTCACCCCCGGTATGGAGGGCGGCAGGCGCGGCGCGGGCCGCTGGAGCGATGGCGCGCTCGACGGGTGGCGACACGTCGCCGACGCCGTGACGGACCCGCTCTCCGCGGCGGTGTTCGAGGCCGGTGGGCCGGCTGCGCTCGTGCGTCTCACGCGCCAGCTGGACGACTGGGAGGCGCCGCTGCCCGACGACCTGCCGGCGCCGCTGCGCGCCTACTTCGAGGCGCCGGTCGTGTTTCCGGGATGGGTCGATCACGCGGGCATCCGCCATGCGGAGGACCTGTTCCGCTCGTTCGGCCCCATCACGATCACCCTCATCCTTCTCCACGGCTTCCCCAGGTTCCTGACGACGCCGTCGGGTGCGCGGGCCATGTACGCCGCGCGCCTCTTCAGTCCCGACGCCGTGGCGAGCCGGATGCTCGAGCTCGCGCAGTTCGCCCTGTTCATGGGCGAGCGCGGCGGGCTGTCGGCCGAGGCGATGCCCGGTGGCGTCCAGCGGCTCGGGCGGGGCCTGCGGTGCTACCAGAAGCTGCGCGTGATCCACTCGAATGTCCGGCTGCTCCTCGAGGCGAATGGCCGGGAGGGCGGCCGTGCATGGGACCGCGCCGTCGATGGCGCTCCCGTCAACCAGGAGGATCTCGCGCTGGCCGTGTTGTGCTTCTCGGTGAACGTCATCGAGGGGCTGCAGCAGGCGGGATTCGATCTGTCGTCCGACGACCGGGAGGCCATGCTGATGGCGTGGCGCACGGCCGGGTGGCTGATGGGCCTGAGCGACGAGCTGCAGCCGGCGGAGTTCACGGAGGCCGTGGCATTGC
>CAZLBU010000066.1:0-7247 GCA_964557815.1 uncultured Bifidobacteriaceae bacterium
GGACCGGCAGACGACGTTCACCTGCCCCGCCCAGCCTGGCGCCGTGCCCGTGACGGTCACGGTGAACGACGGCAAGGGCGGCACCGCGAGCGACACGGTCACGATTCAGTGCACGCAGCCGCCGCGCAAGGAGTACACGTTCGAGGACGTGCACTTCGACTTCGACCGCTACTCGCTGCGAGCGGAGGCCACGCGCGTGCTGGACGAGGCGATCAAGGCGATGACGGAGGACAAGACGCTGCGCCTCACGGTCGAAGGCCACACCTGCAACATCGGCACGACCGAATACAACCTGGCCCTCGGCGAGCGCCGTGCGGCGGCCGTGCGCGACTACCTCACGGGCCGCGGCGTCAGCGCGGATCGCCTCCAGACGGTCAGTTACGGTGAGGAGCGTCCGAAGCACGACAACAGCCGCGAGGAGACGCGCCGGCTGAACCGCCGCGCTGCACTGACGGTCAGGCTGCAGTAGACGCCGTCTCAGCGAGACGACAAAAGGGCGGGCTCCCTCACGGGGGCCCGCCCTTTTGTCTTGAGGGCCTGGGGCCTGGGGCCTGGGGCTTGGGGCTTGGGGCTTGGGGCTTGGGGCTTGGGACTTGGGACTTGGGGCGCGCGTCAGTAGGCCTTCGCGAACCACGGCGTCGCCACCGCAGGGCGCCCGCACTTGATGCACGGCGCGGACGGGGGCTGCTCGAACCCGAACGGGATGTTCCGGATCGTCGCCTGCGTCTCCGTCTTGATATCGGCCTCGCACTGCGCGTCGCCGCACCACGGCGCCTGGACGAAGCCCGGGCGGCCCTCCATGACGGCCTTGAATTCCTCGTAGCTCGTCGTCGCCGACGTGTGGCTCTCGCGGAACGCCCGGGCGCGCTCGAGCAGCGTCGCCTGGATCTCGTCGAGCAGCGACGTGATGGTGGCCGCAAGCCCCTCCATGGGCAGCGCCTGCTTGGCTCGCGTGTCGCGCCTGGCGGCGAACACCGACGACTTCTCGATGTCCTTCGGGCCGATCTCCAGCCTGAGGGGCACGCCGCGCATCTCGTACTCCGAGAACTTCCACCCGGGGGTGTTGCTGTCGTCGGCATCGAGCTTCACGCGGATGCCGGCCGCCTTCAGCTGATCGCGGATCTCCTCGCACTTCGGGAGCACGGTCTCCTTCCAGTTGCCACGGGGAATCGGCACGATGACCACCTGCCAAGGTGCGACCCGGGGCGGCAGGATGAGCCCGCTGTCGTCGCCGTGCGTCATGATCACGCCGCCGACCAGCCGCGTCGAGACGCCCCACGACGTCGTCCAGGCGTACTGAAGCGTCTTGTCGCGTCCCTGGAACTGGATCTCGAACGCCTTGGCGAAGTTCTGGCCGAGGTTGTGCGAGGTGCCGGCCTGCAGCGCGCGGCCATCGCCCATGAGCGCCTCGATGGAGTACGTCTTCGAGGCACCCGCGAACTTCTCGCTTTCGCTCTTCTGCCCGTCCACAACAGGCATGGCCAGCACGTTCTCGCAGAACTCCTTGTAGAGCGCGAGGATTTTCAGGGTCTCCTCCTGGGCCTCCTCCGACGTCTCGTGGGCGGTGTGCCCCTCCTGCCAGAGGAACTCGGTGGTCCGCAGGAACGGCCGCGTCACCTTCTCCCAGCGGACGACGTTCGCCCACTGGTTGATGAGCACCGGCAGGTCGCGCCACGACTGGATCCACTTCTGGTACATCACGCCGAAGATCGTCTCGGATGTCGGCCGGACGATGAGCTTCTCCTCGAGGTCCTCGGTCCCGCCCTTGGTGACCCAGGCCACCTGCGGCGCGAAGCCCTCGACGTGCTCGGCCTCCTTCAGGAGAAGCCCCTCGGGGATGAAGAGCGGGAAATAGGCGTTGACGTGCCCGGTGGCCTTGAACCGGTCGTCGAGCTGCCGCTGGATCAGCTCCCAGATGGCGTACCCGTAGGGCCGGATCACCATGCAGCCCTTGACCGGCGAGTAGTCGGCGAGCTCCGCCTTGCGCACCACGTCCAGGTACCAGCGCGAGAAGTCCTCGGACTGGGGCGTGATCTCCGTGATGAACGCCTCTCCGGCCTTGCCTTGGTTGTTGCTCATAAGCTTCCGAGTCGGCTCCGCTCCACGATATGAGCCGACCAGTGTACATCGTCCCGCTCGGGGAAGTCCGAGCGGAAGTGCCCGCCGCGCGATTCGGTCCGGCGGAGGGCCGCACGCGCGATGAGCCAGCCCACGGTCACGAGGCTCCGCAGCCGCCAGTCCTGGTCCGAGCCGGGGGCCGGGGCCGGCCTGCCGAGCGTTGCGCGGGCAGCTGCCAGGGCGCTCGCGGCCCGCTCGAGGCCACTGCCCTCGCGTACCAGACCGACCGCGTCCCACATCAGGCGCCGAATCGCGGGCTCGTCCCACGCGGAGGAGCCGGTTGGACTGGCCGATGTGTCTCCGGGCACGTCGGTCCAGTCGCGCACCTCCGCGGCGAGGGCGCCGGCCCGTGGCGCCTGCTGCATGGCCACGGCGGCGCGCGCCCCGAACACCAGTCCCTCGAGCAGCGAGTTGCTCGCGAGGCGGTTGGCGCCGTGCACGCCGGTGCAGGCCACCTCACCCGCCGCGAAGAGCCCCGGCAGCGTGGTACGTCCCCAGAGGTCGGTCTCGACCCCGCCCATCACGTAGTGCGCGGCCGGGCCGACCGGGATTCGATCCCGTGCGAGATCCAGGCCCACGGTTCGGCAGGCAGCCGACGCGGTCGGGAATCGCGCATGCACGGTGGCCGCATCCAGGTGCTGCAGCGACAGGAACACCGGCTGGCCGGTCCTGGTCACCTCGCGCACGATGGCGCGCGACACGCGATCGCGCGGCGCCAGGTCGCCGGCCGGCTCGTACCGCCCGGTGAATCGTTCCCCGGCGGCGTTCACCAGCCGTGCGCCCTCGCCGCGCAGCGCCTCGGAAAGGAGCACGCGAGGCGCGCCTGGGACGTTCAGGGCGGTCGGGTGGAACTGGACGAACTCGAGATCGGCCACGCGGGCCCCGGCGTCCCAGGCGAGGCACACCCCATCACCGGTGGCAATCGTCGGGTTGGTCGTGTCGCTGAACACCTGGCCCGCTCCACCCGTCGCGAGCAGCACGGCCCTGGCGCGCACCTCACCAGAGGTCTCACCGGCGTCGCCGCCGACATGGCGGACGCCTGCGCAAGCGCCGTCCTCGACGAGGAGCGCCACCGCGCGGGTGTGATTCAGGACCTCGATGCGGCCGCCCCGTCGTGCCTTGTCCCAGAGCGCCCGTCCGATCTCACGGCCCGTCGCATCGGCGGCGTGGAGCACCCGCCTCACCGCGTGGGCCGCCTCGCGCGCGAGGGCGATGGCGCCGTCGGGCGCGCGATCGAACCGCACGCCCCATTCGGTCAACTCGCGCACGTAGCGCGGGCCCTCGTCCACCAGGACGCGCACGGCCGCTCCGGAGCAGAGGCCGTCGCCGGCGGCGATGGTCTCGGCGAAGTGGAGGTCGGGGTGATCGTCCGGGCCCACCGCGGCGGCGATGCCGCCTTGCGCGTATCCGGTGTTGCTCTCGGTGGGGTCGGCCTTGGTCAGCAGGACCACGTCGCCCCTGGCGGCAAGATCGACCGCGGCACGCCGGCCCGCGATGCCACTGCCAATGATGAGGAAATCCGCCCGCCGGTTCACGGGATGCTATTCTACCTGTCCGTCATGGCCGCGACGCGCATCGAGGTGGCTGCATCCGCGGGCGCCTATCCCGTCCTCGTCGGCACCGGCGCACTCGACGGACTGGAGTCCCTGCTCGATGCCGAGGGGCTCGGCCCGCAGCGCCTCGTGGTTTCGAGTCCCGCGGTGTGGGCGCTGCAGGGCGAGCGTGTCCGGTCGATTCTCACGGGCAAGACCCGCGAGCCCGTGCTCGTGCCCGATGGCGAGCGCTCGAAGACGATCCAGACCGTCGGTCGCGTGTACGACGCATTGATCAAGGCGTCCGCGGATCGATCGGTGGTGGTCGTCGCCCTCGGCGGCGGCGTCATCGGCGACCTGGTCGGGTTCGCCGCGGCAACCTATTTGCGCGGAGTCCGTCTCGTCCAGGTGCCGACCACGCTGCTCGCGCAGGTCGACAGCGCCATCGGCGGCAAGGTTGGCGTCAACCATCCCCTCGGCAAGAATCTCATCGGCGCCTTCCATGCCCCGCGCATGGTCGTGGTCGATCCGCTCGTGCTGTCCACGCTGCCGCGGCGCGAGTTTCGCGCGGGCCTGTACGAGGTCATCAAGTACGGCGTCATCGCCGACGCCGCGCTCTTCGAGCGGGTGCGCGTGACGCGAGACGCCTTGTTCGCGCACGAGCCCGGCGCCCTCGAGACGGTCATCGCGCCGTCGTGCCGGGTCAAAGCGGAGATCGTCTCGCGCGACGAGCGCGAGTCGGGCCTGCGACGCATCCTGAACTTCGGCCACACGGTGGGCCACGCGCTGGAGGCGGTGACCGACTACCGGCGCTTCCGACACGGCGAGGCCGTGGCGTACGGCATGCTGGCCGCCGCCGCCCTCGGCGCCCGGCGTGGCGTCACGCACGTGGACACGGCCACCGCTATCAGGGAGCTGGTCCTCGAACTCGGGCCCCTGCCGCCCGTCTCTGACTTGAAGGCCACCGACGTGGTGGTCGCCACGAGGCGCGACAAGAAGGTCGTCGCCGGCACGCTGCATTTCATTGCAGCCACGCGGCTGGGCGCGACCACGGAGCTGACCGACGTCACCGAAAGGGAAATGAAGCAGGCCCTGCGCGGGATCGGCATCCGCTAGCCGCCGTCGCCGTCAGACCTTCAAGTCGGCTTCGAGTCCGAGGTCCCTGATCTTCGCGAGCAGGACCTTGTATCCCACCTGCAGCAGGTCGGCCGCCCTGGCGCGGTCGCCGCCGGCCTCACGGATCGCGCGCGCGATCTTCCGGCGCTCGGCCTCCGCGGTGACGCGCGCCAGCGCTTCGGACAGGCTGCCGCCCAGTTCGATGCCGTCCCACGGATCCTGGGGAGGAGCGGCGGGAATCGTCGTGGCCTTCACGTTCAGGTGTCCGGGGTGGATCGTGTCGCCCTCCGCGAGGATCACCGCCCGCTCGATGGCGTTCTGGAGTTCCCGCACGTTCCCGGGCCATGCATGGTTGCTGAGCATCTCCAGGGCCCGCTCGCTCAAGGCCAGCGGCTTGCGTCCCATCTCGGTGCACGTGTGCTCGACGAAGTGCCGAGCCAGCAGTGGGATGTCCTCGCGCCGCTCGCGCAGCGGCGGAATGGTGACCGGAAAGACCGACAGGCGGAAGTACAGGTCCTCGCGAAACTGGCGCGCGCCGACCGCCTGCCGGAGGCCGCGGTTCGTCGCGGCCACCAGCCGCACGTCCACCTGGATGGTGCTCGTCCCGCCCAGGCGCTCGAACCGCCGCGTTTCAATCGCCCGGAGCAGCTTGGCCTGGAGAGCGAGCGGCAACTCCCCGACCTCGTCGAGGAAGAGCGTGCCGCGCTGCGCGAGCTCGAAGCGGCCCGGCTTGCGTTGGGCCGCGCCGGTGAACGCCCCCTTCTCGTAGCCGAAGAGCTCGGCCTCGAGCAGCGTGTCCGGGATGGCGGCGCAGTTGATGGCGATGAAGGGGCCCGAGGCGCGTTCGCTGAGCGCATGGAGCGCACGCGCGAACAGCTCCTTGCCCGTGCCGCTCTCTCCCTCGAGGAGCACCGTGGTCTCGGAGCCGGCCGCGCGCTGCACCGCCTGCATGGTGTGCCGAATGGCGGCCGATTCGCCGATGATGGCGGGCATGCCCCGCCGTTTCGCCGCCTCCTCCTTCAGCAGGTTGTATTCGCTGAGGAGCCGGCGCTGCGCCAGCGCGCGCTCGATAACGAACAGCAGGTGCTCGGGGTCGACGGGCTTGGCCAGGAAGTCGAGCGCGCCGTCCTTCATCGCCGCCACGGCATCCTGGATGGATCCGTAGGCCGTCATCACGACGACCGGCAGGTCGGGGTCGGCATCCTTGGCGGCGCGCAGCACGCCGAAGCCATCGCCATCCGGCAGCTTGAGATCGGAGAGGACGACCGCCGGAAGGGATTGGCGGAGCGCGGCACGCGCCTCGGACTCGTCGCGCGCCTCGATGACGGAGTAACCCTGCCCTTCGAGCGCGTGGCGGAGCATGGTGCGCAGCGAGTCCTTGTCCTCGACGAGGAGGACAGGCTCGGCGCCACGGGCCGGTCGGTCCACGTTCAGGACCGCAGCCAGCCCGGCGGCACGCCCGCCCGGCGTGCCTCGTCTTCGATATCGGCGATGGCCTTCGTCTGCGCCTCGATGTCCTTCCGCACCCGATCGAGCTCGGCGAGCGCCTTGATGCGCTCCTGCTCGATGCCCGCTCGCTCCACCGGGTTGTCGCGATTGATGAAGTCGGTCATCAGCGCGTCGATGCGGTTCTGCAGGGCGGTTGCGAACGTGCGGCTCCGCTCCAGTTGGCCGCGCGCTTCCGTGATGCGGCCGGACCAGTAGGCCTGGTCCCGTTGCGCCGCAGACGGCGCGGCCGGCGCGGCCGCCTCGCCGGCGGGCTTCGAGGCTGCAGCCGTGGAGCCCGCGCCCTCCGCAGCTTCCGCTGCGACCGGTGCCGCCGCAGGCTTGGAGAAGTCCGGCTTGAGATCGTCGTTGGTGTAGGTCTTCGCCGGCTGCTGCTGGGTCTTTCGCCGGCTCTGCTCGGCCCGGGCGACATCTGCCAGCGATTGCGCGTGCGCCCATCCGACGTGGGTGGCCACGATCGCGGCGACGAGAACGACGCGGTACATCATGGGCGGATCGTACGACTCGGCAGCCACGAAATCAAGGCACTGCCTGCCTCACATCGCGCCAGGATTGCACACGAATGCCGGGCAAGCAGCCGGGAGACGCGACATCGGGCCGGCACACGCGAACGAGTTCCGCCTCGATGGCCCGCCGGGCTCCCGCCCGCCCGAAGGCATCGGCGCGCACGCGCACCACGCCGTGGCCGGGCGCGTCCGCCATCCCATCCCGCTCCGGATCGCCATCCACCTCGCGCCCATCGTCGGCCACCCAGGCGATGACATAGCTGTTCCCGGCGAAGCGATAGTCGGCAAAGCTGCGCAGGGGTCCGTACAGGAACGGGCGCCAGTAGGGATTGTCCGCGCCCCAGGGCCGGTCCACGGTGACCGTCTGGAGCTCGGCCGGGCCACAGCCGGCTGGCAGCCCGCAATTGAGCACGTTGGTCTGCGTGTCGAGGTCCAGCGTGCCGGCCTCGGTCTGGCGCGTGCCTGACGG
>CAZLBU010000066.1:7257-11245 GCA_964557815.1 uncultured Bifidobacteriaceae bacterium
CGGCGCCTGACGCCTGCACAGCGCCCGAGAGCACCTGGCTCCAATCCGGCGCCTGCGCCATGGCTCGAGCCGTCAGCTCGATTCCCGCATCGGCCGCCTGGAGCAGGGCCGCCGACTCGCGGTGGTTGCGCACCGCAAGGTGATCCACCGAGACGATGAGCGACAGCCCGAGGGCCATCGTGAAGACGATGCTGGTGATCAACAGGACGGTGATGAGCGCGATGCCTCGGTTCGAGTACGCATGCATGGCCAGCCCCTCAGGGTTTCAGCGCGATGCTGACGCTCAGCGCGCGATCCGTGACCCAGTGGCGCGCGTCGGCAGCCGTGCCGCCGCGGGCGAACAGGCGACCCGCGGGTCCGCGGAATGTCGCCGATTGCACCTCCACGCGCAGGCGAACGTCGATGCGCCGGATACGGAACAGATCGGCATCGAAGGCTCCCGACAGCCCGTCGCGCGGGCACCACGGCCCGTCGGCGAGATCGGCCGGCCCCAGGTGCGCCAGACCCGTGGCGTCGGGTGCGCGCTCTTCCAGGCGGGTGGCCGGCAGCCCGCCGCTGCGGGACGCCATGCAGTGTTCGCCGTCGGGCCAGTACCCGCTGTCGTCCACGGCGTCTGCCGCAGGCGGGTGCAGCCCATAGGTGGAGAGGCCCGGGCCCGTAACCGCATCGCGCAGCCGCGGCGCCTCGGCCTGCCCCCACACGTCGATGTCGATTGCCGTGACGCCGTCCACAATGGGCTCGCGGGCCCCTGCCCAGGTGACGCGCGTGAGCGTCTGGGAGCCGCCCGGCTGCCGGACCAGCCCGAACCGGTCGGCCCGCGCTTCCACGACCCAACTCCCGGCCGCGTACGCGCGCGACAACGGCGCCGACGGCGTCACCTGGCCAAGCGAAGGCGACACCGCGACGACTTCGAACATGTCGAAGTGGCCGCGGTCGTCGAACACGACGGCCTCATCACCCACGTCGAGCCCGCACACGGCCGCCGTCAGCGGGCACGAGCCGCCCGTCTGGTCCAGGGTGAGCGCGGCGCCAGGCCCGGGGGCAGGCACGAGGATACGACCGCGGCCGCCTTCACCCACCGCGCTGAGGACCCAGAGAGCCGCAAACGTGGAGGATGGCCCGCCGTCGAGGTCGGTGAGGGGCCAGACCGCCGGGACGCTCGACCCCAGCCAATCCACGCCATCCCCTGCCGCCAGCGCACCACCCGCACGTCGGAGCGCGCTCGCCAGCGCGTCCGTGCCATCGCGCAGTCGCCTCGCGGTGTCGAGGGCGGCAGGCTCTACCAGGAACATCGAACGCGCCGACCCGGCAATCACCAGCGCTCCGGCGACAACCAGCAGCGTGATCAGCGTGGCGATCAGCAGCTCCACGAGGGTGAACCCGCGAGCGCTCATGGCTGCCTCGTGCGAGCGGAGGCCAGGCACACCATCGGCGGCGCGCCGGGCGGCGCGGGCCAGGTGAACGTGCAGACCTCGATGGCACGGCTACTCGAGGCATCGCCGTTGAGCGGCAGCAGGGCCCACCGGCGGGCGAAGGCCGGTTGGACGTCACCGTCGCCATCCACGGGTGTGCCCGTGGCGTCCACGAAATCGGAGAAGCCCGCCACATTCCGGTCGAGGACATCCGGCGGGGAAAGGTCGAGTGCGCTCGCCTCGGGTTCGCCGCCTGCCAGGTCGTACGCCCATGGGACCGCCATCAGGGTTTCGAGGCGGCTGGTTGCCGCGGCCACGGCAATCGTCATCTGCTCGGCCGCCAGGGCAAACCGGTGGGTCAGGAGGAAGAGGTAGGCGACGCCTCCCGCCAGCGTGAGGAGAAGGCTCGCGGCCACCACGGCCTCCACGAGGGTCGTGCCACGCTCGGATGCGCGCGTCCTGGTTGTCGTCATGCCACCGGGATTCTGCAAGCGGCAGACCGCCAGGACACGCGGCGTCCTCGCGCGGAATCCACGCGGAAAATGGTCGACTCGCCATGGCACGAGTCGTGTGAGTTGCAGAAACCGCGCGTCGCGCGGGGGAACGGCGGCGCAGTTATCGCGCGGTGGTGGCCAGCGGCAGCTGAATGCGGAACTCCGCGCCGCCCTCGGGCCGGTTGGAGGCCGCGATGCGCCCGTTGTGCGACACGATCACCTTCTGGACAATGGCCAGCCCCAGGCCGGTCCCCTGCGCCCGTGTCGTCACGAACGGCTTGAAAATGCGTGGCAACGCGTCGGCGGGAATGCCCGGGCCGTTGTCCTCGATGCTGATGCGCACGTGGGGCGGCTCGGCGGCGCCATGCACGCGAATCAGCGGCTCGATGCCAGCCGCCGCGCAGGCCTCGATGCTGTTGCGCAACAGGTTGCTGATGGCCTGGCGCAGCAGCACCTCGTCGCCCAGCACCTCCCCGAACGTGCCCGTGCGCTCGATGCGTCCCGCCTCGATCGGCGAATCCGACGCGGCCCGCTCAACGACGGCGCCCAGATCGACGGGAACCAGGCTCAGCGGCTCCGGCCGGGCGAAGTTGAGGAAGTTCGTGACCACCTCGCCCAGGGCGGAGGTCTCCTGCCGGATGCCGTCCACATACGGGCGGTAGGCCTCGGGCAGCCGCGAGGGATCGAGCAGACGCGCATAGCCATGGATAGTGGCGAGGCCGTTCCTGAATTCGTGCGCCAGCCCCGCCGTCAGCTCGCCAACGCCCGCCAGCGCCTCCTTCAGCCGCAGCTGCTCTTCGAGCTCGATGACCTCCGTGAGGTCGGTGAAGAGGCACACCGCCGCCTGCAGCCCGCCATCGGGGCCCGCGAGCGGGGAGACGCTGACGCCCAGGTGCGACGGCCGGCCCTCGAGGCGGAGCTTGCGGCGCGCCACCGGGACGCCGGTCCTCAGCGTGTTCGTGATGACCTCCGCCAGTGGCGTGCTGCTCGAAAGAAGGCTGGTCAGCGTGACACCGCGCCCGTCGCCCGCCAGCCCGAGGATGCGCCGGGCGGCGGGATTTACGATCTGCACCACGCCTTCCCGGTCCACGACAATCAAGCCGGCCCCGACGCCGCTGATGATTTGGTTCGAGAGCTGCTCCGACGCCTCCGCGCGGGCGGCCATGGCGCGCTCCTGCGCCTTGAGGCGCATCAGCGCCTCCTGCAGCGCAGCGGACATCACCGAGGTCTCCACGCGCGTGTCCTTCGCGTGCCTCGACATGCGCGACATGCGGACCAGCGACACGAGCAGGGCCATCAGGACGAGCACCATGATGGCCGTGATGCCGAGCAGCGCGTAGCCGGCGATCGTCAGGGTAGGCACGGCAGGCGGCCTTGCTGGTTCCGAGGGGTCATGGGACGAAGAAGCCGGCGTACCAGGTGACGAGCGGCTCGCCGACGAGCATCGCCGCCAGGGCGCCCAGCGAGAGGAACGTGCCGAACGGCAGCGCGAGGCGCATGCCGCCCCGGGAGAAGGCGATGATGCCGACGCCGACGATCGCCCCGGCGAATGACGACAGGATGAGCGTCACCAGCACCGCCTTCCATCCGAGAAAGGCGCCAATCATCGCGAGCATCTTGACGTCGCCCATCCCGAGGCCTTCCTCGTGCCGAACCGCATAGTAGGCCCAGGCGATGGCGTAGAGCACGCCGCCGCCGAGCAGGATGCCCAGGAGGCTGTCCAGCCAGCCCGGTGGGCCGGCGAGGCTGAACAGGAAGCCGACGGCGATGCCCGGCAGCGTGATGGCGTTCGGCAGGATCTGGTGGTGGAGGTCGATCCCGAACAGGGCGATGAGGATGAGCACGAGGATGAGGCGCGCTGCCAGCAGCGGCCCCACGGGCGTCAGCCACGTCACGAGCACGAAGAGCACGCCGGTGACGAGCTCCACGAGCGGGTACTGGATGGAGATGGGCGCGCCGCAATGATGGCACTTTCCGCGGAGAAGCATCCACGACAGCACCGGGATGTTGTCGATCCAGCGGAGCCTGGTCCGGCAGGACGGGCACGTGCCGTGCGACGGCTCCGGGTTCGGCTGGTGGCAG
>CAZLBU010000067.1:0-11223 GCA_964557815.1 uncultured Bifidobacteriaceae bacterium
AACGGGCAAACCCGACGTCGGCATCGCCCTACGCCTCTACCGCCGCACCGGCGGCGGCGAGGAACTGGCGGCCTCGCTCGCGCCGCTGGAATACAACGAGAACACGCTGCCGCCGGACTTCAACCTGCTCCAGGGGCACCCGCTGCTGGCCGCGTTCGCGGCGCCCCTCCGAACGCTGCCGCGCGGCGAGTACCGCCTGGCCATTGCCGCCACCGACCGCGTGGCCCGCACGTCCGCGACGACGGAAGCCCGCTTCCGAATCACCCCGACGCCGGCGGCCCTCCTGGCCAGCGCACCCGCATTCACCGCGCCGTTCGTCCGCGCACGCCTGCTCGAGACCGCCGTGTTCGACCCCGCGCTCGACGCCCTGGCCCCGCTCGCCTCGTCGCCCGGCCTGGCGCCGCTGCTGTCGCTCGCGCGGCAGCACCGCTTCGTGGACCTCATGGCCGACGCGAAGGTGGCGGAGGCGGAGCGCGGCACGGCCAGCCTGCTGCAGAGCCTCGCCGCCTATGCCCTGGGGGACACGCCACGTGCCATCGGCGTCCGGCTCGGGCAGGCGCGGGCGGCTGGCGCCCCCGACGGCGCCACGCAGTTCTGGCTGGGCGCCACGCTCGCCCTCGAAGGACGGGATGCAGATGCCGTCCAGGCGTGGCAGGCGGCTGGCACCGCGGGCTGGCCTCCGGCGCTCACGGCCCCGCCCATCGCAGAGGCGCAGATCCGCCTCGGGCAGCTCGAGGAGGCGGGACGCACGGCGCGCGGCGCGCTGGACGCCGGGGCGGTGGACCCCAGCCTGGTCCGCGTGGCCGCCGCCGCAGAAATCGCGGGCCGACGGTTCGCGCGGGCCGTGGACGCGCTCACGTCCCACCTCTCCTTCGCGCCGGGGGATACCGAGGCGCAGTGGATGCTCATCCACGCCCTCTTCGCGAGCTTCGTGGCGGGGGAAGCCCCGGGAGCCACCCCAGAGGGGCGCGCACGCCTGGGCGACGCCGTTGGCCGCTATGTCGCGGCCGGCGGCCGACACCGGACCCTGGCCGAGGAGTGGCGTGCGTTCGTCACTGCTTCCGCGACGGCGACGGTCCCGTGACCTTGGGCGGTGTCCCCGGCGTCTTCAGCGAGTAGTCCTTCCGGGCGGCCACCGTGACATCGGGCCGGTTCACCTTGATCTCGATCTCGCGAACGCGCTTGGTCGGATCCGGGTTGCTCGAATAGTACCCGAGCACGTAGTAGTCGCTCGTCTCGGCGTCGATGCGCTTGAACGCCGCCTCGTGGTCGTTGTCGTTCACCACCGCGATGCCGCCGGTCTCTTCCGCGAGAAACCGGAGGCTGCTCGTGGTCTTCTGCAGGTAGGTCCTCCACTCGCTCTGGTCCACGTACTGGCCCGCGTCCACCACGCCCGCCAGGCCGCGCGGGTCGATGGTGAAGAGACTCGTGTTGGTGCGGTTGGCCGTGAGCGTCAGCTCCTTCATCAGGAGATACAGGTCGGCATCGGCCCGTACCGCGCTCATCCTGAAGTAGGGGTTCTCCTCGTCGATGAGCTCTTTCATGGGGTCGCCGAACCGCCCGCCCATGATGCGGTCCTTGCCCTTCCGGCCCTCGGCGAAGGGGTCGAGATCGTACCCGGGGCTGATGTAAATCACGGCCTTTCGGCGGTTGCGGACCTGGTCCAGCGACGACACCAGGTTGTACATCGTCTGGAAGGCCAGCTGGGCACGGAAGCGGATGTCACCGGGGCCGCTGGACGACTCCAGCATCTGGAAAATCTCGGCCGCCGTGGGCGCCGAGCCGCGGATGCGCGTAGCCGCCGATGCGATCAGCTTGTGGTCCAGCGTGGGATCGATCTCGATGGCCGAGGGGCCGCTCGACACCATGGCCACCATGTCTCCGTCGTGCAGCAGCGTGTCCACGATCTGCTGGACGATGCGGCGGACATGGGGCGTGTATTCGGCCTGGAAGTGCAGGTCGTCCACGAAGATGATGAGCACGCGGCCCGACTCCGCCGTGTCGACCGGGCGGCGCGTGGGCGGAAGGACGATGCCTTCGGGGGCCTGCGGAGGCGGAGGCGCGAGTAAGTTGAACGACCGTCCACCGTGGACCATGACGAACGACTCGACGCGCTGCGCCACCCCGTCCTCGAGGATCGTGAAGTCGTCCTTGGTAAGGTCGGACACGAATCGGCCGTCCTTGTCGCGCGGGATGGCGTCGGTGGTCACCAGGGTAATGTCGGCCCGGAAGGTGGGCTGCTGAACGCTCCCCGCGGCCGGTGCCTGCGGGGGGGAAGACGACCGGGCCGAGAGCGCCGCGCCAAGTGTGCAGACCAGTGCCAGGGCAAGAACCGCGCGCATCAGGGCATTATAGGGGGTCTTGAGGTCTTGGGGCTTGGGGCCTGGGGCTTGGGGCTCTCGGGTCCGCGGCCCGCTTCCCGGCGCGAAGGCCCTCCCGGCGCCAATCCGCTCCCGATGCAGTTCGCCTCCCGGCATAATGTCCCTATGTCTTCCCGTCGCCGGTTCCTCCGTGCCAGCCTGGCAGCGGCCGGGGCATGGACGTTCGATGCGGCCTCGGTTGCTCGATTGCTGGCCCAGTCCGAGTGCCAGGGGGCGCCGCCGGACGGTGAGCTCATCGGCACGCTGCCGCTGACGGGCGAGCGCCAGTGGCAGACGCCGTACGGCGAGGTTCTGGGCGGCCCCGGCCTCGAGACCCGGGTTTTCACGGACCTCTCACGGCTCGCGCCGGATCGGCTCCTCACCCCCACCAGCGAGGTATTTGTCCGCACGTCGGTGCCGCCGGGCGTCGAGGCGGCCCTCCCGACCTGGGCCGTCACGCTGAAGGGGCCGGGTGGCGCACGCCCGCTCGCCATCGACGCGCTCCGCCGTGCAGCACGGCCGATGGGTGCGCACCTCATCGAGTGCGCCGGCAACAACAACCCGGACAATTTCGGGCTGCTGAGCGTCGCGGACTGGGCCGGTGTCCCGCTCTCCGAGGTCGTCAAGGAGATGCCGGGCAGAGATTCCGCCTGGGGCCTGCTGGTCACCGGTGAGGACCATGAGGCCTCGGCACGGTCGTCGGTTCCCGGCGCCAGCTGGGTGATTCCCCTCGCCGACCTCCCGCGGCTCGGCGCGTTCCTCGCCACGGAGATGAACGGGTCGCCGCTGACGCTGGACCATGGCGCCCCGGTGCGCCTGGTCGTCCCCGGCTGGTACGGCTGCGCGTGGATCAAGTGGGTCCGCGAGATCGCGCTCGTCGGTCCCGACGAGCCCGCCACCACGCAGATGCTGGAGTTCTCACGCCGCACACACCAGGATGGCCTGCCCGCCCGGGCGCGCGATTACGAGGCGCCGGTCATCGACCTGGCCGCCACGCCCATCCGCGTCGAGCGCCGCCGGGTGAACGGCGCCGTCCAGCACCACGTGATCGGCATCGTGTGGGGCGGCACGACGCCCGTCTCGAGGCTGGAGATTCGCTTCAACGTTCGCGAGGCATGGAAGACGCTCGAGATCTGCCCGCCGCCCACGACCACGCGCGCGTGGTCGCTCTGGCGCTACCAGTGGACACCCACCGAGGCGGGCATCTATAACATCGCGCTCAGGTGCCCCGACCCATCTGTCCGTACGCGCCGGCTCGACTTGTTCTTCTACACACGGCGCGTGCGGATCGACGCCGAGTGACGTCCGCGCCCATTGACGATTGCCGATTGACGATTGAGCGATTCATTGGGCGATTGACGATTGAGGCATTGGGGTAATCAGATTGCGGCAATGCGTCATTGGGCCAATGACGCAATTGAATGCACGATGCCGCAATCGCTCAATCGTCAGTGAATCGCTCAATCATCAATCAGCAATCATCATTGGACACCAGCCCCCCGCACCCCTTCCCTGGCCTCTGCCACCTCCGGCAGGTTGGGGTCTGCGTTGCGCCAGTTCTGCAGGAACTGCTCGTACGCCTTGCGGCTCCCCGCGGCGTCGCCCCCCGCCGCCTTCGCGCGGGCAAGGCCGATCACCGAGCGGCTGCGGTTCGGGGTCCGCCTCAGCGCCTTCTCGAACCACTCGATGGCAGCCTGCGCGCGCCCCGCCTCCAGGAGCAGCTCGCCGTAGAGCTCGTCGGCGCCTTTCACCGGGTAGGGCCGGCCAATCGGCTTCGGCATCCGTGCCTGCAAGGCGGTCGCGCGATCCATCTCC
Organism: uncultured Bifidobacteriaceae bacterium; assembly: GCA_964557815.1. GTDB lineage: Bacteria > Acidobacteriota > Vicinamibacteria > Vicinamibacterales > UBA2999 > VFZN01. Next base: position 4,176 of record CAZLBU010000067.1, read on the forward strand.
GCGAACGCGTCGGCATGGCGACCCTGCGCGAAGAGATGGATGGCCTGCATCTCGTAGAGCATGATCTCGGCCTGCTCGCGCAGCTCCGCGGGCTTGCCGGGCGCGGCCGCAATGCGCAGTTCCTGGATGACGGCCTCGACCCGGCCGCGATCCTTCAGCATCGCCGCGCTCATCCCCAGCGCGAAGAGCTCGTCGATCCCGTCGAAGGCGCCCTGCCCCCGCATCTCGCTCCACCGCTCGCTCTCGATGATGTAGCGCGCGCGCATGGAACCGCGGTCGAGGCGCAGCGACTCCACGCCGATCCCCCGCCCGATGGCGTCGGAGAAGTGATGGCCGCCGATGGCGTCGCTGGGCCGCGCCATCTTGAGAGCCTCGTCCACGAGCGCCAGCGCCCCCGCCGCCTCGCGGAAGCGCCCCAGCTGCGTCCACTCGTAGTGCAGCCACGTGAGGCTGTGGAAGTCGCGCATGGTGTTCGGCAGGCCGCGGCCGGCGGCCCACTGCACCGAGGTGTCCCACGACGCGCGATCGGTGGCGGCCGCTTCCTCCCAGTACCCGAGCTGCACGAAGGTGTGCGCCGGCATGTGCAGGGCATGGCTCGCCGCGGGCGCGATCTTCGCGTAAGCGCGCGCCGCCGCCAGCGCCTTCGGCGCCAGCGCCCCGTGGTCGTAGGCGTGGATGATGTAGTGCGCGGCGCCGGGATGCTGGGGATTCTTCCGGAACACGGCCTCCGCCATCGCCCCGGCCTTCTGCCGCTGCGGCACGGATTGATCCCCGCGGGGCAGCACCGAGAGCAGGCTCAATGCGTAGAACAGCTGCGCCTCGTCATCCTCGGGATGCGCGGCAGCCAGCGTTCCCATGGCCTGCGAGTACTTCAGGTGGCGCGAGCGTGTATCGCCCTCGCTGTAGAGGGCCTCCACCGCCGCCAGGTACCCCTGTTCGCGCGCGGACCTCGCCTTGGTCCGCCGTTCCGCCGGTGTGGCGCCCAGCTTGCGGAGCACGGCCCGGCCCTTGTCCGGCTCCTCCATGAACCAGAGCGGCTGGTCGAACGACAGCGCCTCACCCCAGTACGCCAGCGCGAAGGACGGATCGACCTTCTGCGCCTCGCGGAAGGCGTCCATCGCGTCCTCGTAGCCGAAGCTGTGGAGCCAGGCCACGCCCCTCAGAAACGCCTGCTGGGCCGCGGGCGCACCCGAGTTGGGAAACGACACCGCGCCGAGCGATGGAACGGCCGCGGGCTTCGAGGCGGACGGCCGTTGCGGCGCCGAACGGGACTTCGAGGGCGGTGCCTGGGCGACGAGCGACAGCACCGACAGGCCCACGCCAGCGGCGAGGGCGGAGGCGAAGGGGAACATCGGGGAAGGGTACTACAGGGGGCTTGGGGCTTGGGGCTTGGGACTTGGGACTTGGGACTTGGGACTTGGGAGTTGGGACTTGGGCCGCAAAAGGAAACGCCCGGAGCGGAGGTCTACTCCACCCCGGGCGCGTGTCTTTCCGAGCTTCAGGCTGTGGGGCTCGTCGTCCTCGGACCCAGGCCCCAAGCCCCAAGCCCCAAGCCCCAAGCCCCTTAGAAGCTCATCCTGAACATCAGCTGCGTCAGGCGCATGAAGCCGCGCTGCGTCGTGATGCGGCCGAAGGTGGCGGCGCCGACGTTGATGTTCGGGCCGGCCGTCTTCACGGTGTTCGTGATGTTCAGCACTTCGTAGCGGATCTGGGCGCGGGCGCGGCCGCCGAGGCGGATGTCCTTGGTGGCCACGAAGTCCCAGTTGTTGCGGTGCGGCGTGCGCACATCGTTGAGGGTCCGGGGCGCCGTGCCGAGCGTGAACAGCCCGGGGTCGCTGAACCCATCAGGGGTCAGCCAGGTGCCGGAGTTCTGCGCCGTGAAGATACGATCCTCGCGGCCGCCGCTCGTGGCCGGGTCGGCCCCGGTCAGGTTCGGCCGCTGCATCAGGAAGAACGCGGCGCCGAGGTTGTTCGAGTTCCTCGCCGGAGCGATCGGGAAACCGCTCTCGAACGCGACGATCGACGAGATGGTGATGTCGCCGAGGATGGCCGCGGCGGCGCCGCTGGTGGCCCAGCGCTTGCCCTCACCGAAGGGCAGTTGGACGATGGGCGACAGCACGAGCTTGTGCGGCACGTCGAGGATGCTGTAGCCGTACTCGGCGCCCAGGTCATAGGCGTTCTGCGCGTTGCCGTTGACGGCGGAGTAGGTGTTGGTCTCGGCGTAGAAGTTGTCCTTCAGGCGCGACCAGGTGTAGTTGATGCGGCCGCCCCAGCCGTTGCTCATGCGCTTCTCGAACTTGAAGATGGCCGCATGGTACTGGCTGCGGCCAGCGGTGTGCTGGCGCATCAGGATGTTGAGGTACTGCGGGAACGGCCGCAGCAGCTGGGCCCGCGAGATCGTCGGGCTGTTCACGCTGACGCCCTGGCCCTGCGGCAGGCCGAAGAACGGGTTCGGCACCTGCTGCTGGAGGGCCGAGCCGAGCGACAGGAAGCTCGGGTCCAGCTGGTTGATGTTGACCGTGGCGTCGTTGGCGCCGCCCAGGCTCGAGTTGCGGATGGTCGAGCCCGAGTACTCGAAGCCGACCGCCATGTTACCCGGCAGCTCGCGGTTGATGTCGAACGAGTACTGGTGGACGTAGGGAGCCTTGCGCTCCTGATCGATGAACTCGATCTGGCGGCCGACGCCCTCCAGGTAGCCCAGCGCGTTACCGCGCGGCTGCACCACACCGGACGGGAAGGGGTTCGTCAGCGACGTGGTCGGGAAGAACTGGCCCTGCTGGATGAACGTGTCCTGGCTGTAGCCGACCTGGCCGTAGTTGGCCGCGCCGACGAACTGGTAGGGCCACGGCGCCCAGTAGAGGCCGTAGCCGCCGCGCATGACGGTCTTCTGGTTCGCCGAGTACACCACGCCGAAGCGCGGCGAGATCTTGATCGGCGGCACGTTCCCCTGCTCCGTGGGCGCGCCGTTCACGCCGGCGTACATCAGCCCGCCGCGCATCGGCTGCCCGGTCAGCGGGTTGACGATGTTGCCGACGGCGCCGCCGGGATTCACCTCGCGGTCGAAGCCCACGGTGAAGCGGTCCTCCGCCTCCCGGAGGCCGCTCTCGTACTCGAAGCGGATGCCGCCGTTCAGCGTCAGCTTGGAGTTCACGCGGAAGTCGTCCTGGAGGTAGCCGCCGTAGTAGCGCAGGTAGTAGTCCGCCGGCGCCGACACCAGGATGCGGCTGAGGTTGTCCGGGTCCCCTGAGGGATAGCCGAGCAGCAGGGCCGCCATGGCGTTACCGGAGGGGTTCGCCCCGTTCACGCCGTTCACGTTCGGATTGGCCGACGTGTAGCGGCGGTCGAAGTTGAAGTTGCCCGCGCCGCCCGAGAACGACTGCGTGTCGATGCCAATGGTCCGGAAGTCGCCGCCGAGCTTGACGGTGTGGCGCCCGATGAGCCGCGACAGCGTCGCGTTGGCGCTCCACGAGTACAAGTTGCGGTCGGACGGGTCGATCGCACCCATCTGCCAGTAGTCGGTCGTGTTCACGCGCGGGAACTTCTTCGTCTGGATGGCGTTGCTGAAGGCCGAATCGAAGCCGAGCGTCGCCGGGTCGAAGTCCACCGAGAGCGTGTCGTCGTCGCGGAACTGCGTCCAGCCGTAGCGGAGCGTCAGCACCGTGTTGCTGCTGGGGAGCCACGTGTTGTTGAGCGACAGGACGTGCACGCGGCGGCGCAGGACGTAGTCGCTGCTGTCGATGAACGCGTTCGCGTCCTTCTGCGGCACGACCTCGTTCGCGCAGGGCTCGTCCGTCTTGTTGTACAGATAGAAGCCCGAGAGCGACACCTTGTCGTTGATCCGGTGATCCACCTTGCCCGTGTACATCATCGCGCGGTCTTCGATGATCGGCTGGCTCTCGAAGTTCGTCAGGCCATTGCTGCGGTCGATCTGCGGGTCCGGCAGGTAGCTGAGCATCGCGCGGGCCACCGGGTTGATGCGGTTGGCCGGGATGATGTTGCCGGGGAACGGCGTGCGGCCCTGGCCCGTCGCCGGGTTGCCCGTCAGCGGATCGTAGATGACCACCAGGTTCCCGTTCGCGTCGGTGGACTGCGAGAAGTCGCCGTTCTTCTCGCGTGCGGTCGGCAGGCGGCCCTGGAAGTTGCGGGTCGTCAGCGAACCGTAGCCCTCCATCCCGAACCAGAAGAAGGTGCGGTTGCGGACGATGGGGCCGCCGAACCCGCCGCCGGCCGTGTGGAAGTAGGTGTCCGCCAACTCGACGCCGGCCTTCTCCGAGAAGTAGTTGTTGGCGGCGCCCCAGCGCGGGCGAGTCTGGTAGAAGCCGCTGCCCGCGAAGCTATTCGTGCCCGAGCGGGTCGCGACGTTGAACGTGCCGCCACCGGTGCGGCCCGTCTCCGCGTCGTACTGGTGCACCTGCACGGCGACGTCGTCCAGGGCCTCGATGGTGGGGTTGGCCGAAGCGCGGTTGCGGATGTCGCCGACCGGCACGCCGTCAATCAGGTAGTTGTTGCCGCGGCGGGTGCCGCCGCCCAGCGACAGGAGCGACGCGTTGGTCTGGTCCTGCTGCCGGTTGAACTGCGGGTCGCCCGAAGCCACCACGGTGGGCAGCGTTACGGCGAAGAGGAACGCCGACCGGCCGCCGCTCGGCAGCGTCGAGAGCTGCTCGGTGCTGATGACGCCGCCACCCGTCGCGTTCGACGTGTCGATGAGCGGGGCCGCACCGGTGACCGTGATGGTCTCCTGCAGCTGGCCGACTTCGAGCGTGATGTCGAGCGTCACGAACTGCTGGGCGGCAATGCGAAGCCCCGTGTTCTCGAAGGTCTTAAAGCCCGCGAGCTCGGCTCTCACCGTGTAAGTGCCCGGGGGCACGGCAGCGAAGTTGTACTGCCCTTCCTCGTTCGATACCGCATCACGGCTGGCGCCCGTGCCCTCGTTCAACAGGGTGACGGTCACGCCGGGAATCACGCCGTTGGCATCTCTGACTGCGCCACGCAGGCCGCCGGTAAACGTCTGCGCGGCCGCAGTGCTCACGGCCACCAGCACCGCAAGCACAACGACCAAGTACTTCAAGGGGCTTCTCATTCTTGTTCCTCCACCAGCGCCGGTGCGCGGCACCCTTGCCGCGACAGGCAAAACGACGCGCCCAGAGATGCGGGTGGCAGGCGCCCGCCCAGGGACCATCGCAAAGGGCTCGTCCAAGAACAACGTGCCGCCGCGGAGTCTATGGCGTAAGCCGCCGCTTTGGCAAGGGGGCAAACCTGCAAATTTTCGTTCAAGGAATTGGATCGGTGACGGCCCCCAGGCTGGCCGAACCCACCAGCTGTGCATATTTGGCAAGGACGCCGTGCGTGTAGCGCGGGCGCGGTGCTCGCCACGTCCGTCGGCGCGTCGCCAGCACACGGGCGGGCACGTCGAGCGTCACCGTCCGCGCAACTGCGTCGATGACGATCCGGTCGCCGGTCCTGACGAGCGCGAGCGGCCCCCCCAGGGCGGCTTCAGGTGTGATGTGCCCCACCACGAAGCCGTGCGTCCCGCCGCTGAACCGACCGTCCGTGATGAGCGCCACCTCGGCCCCGAGACCGCGGCCCATGATGGCGCTCGTGGGCGCCAGCATCTCGCGCATCCCGGGCCCGCCCCGCGGCCCCTCGTAGCGAATGACGAGGACGTCGCCCTTGCGGATGCGGCCCGCGAGGATCGCCGCGAGCGCGCGCTCCTCGCGATCGAACACGCGCGCGCGCCCCTCGAAGCGCTCGCCCTCCTTCCCGCTGATCTTTGCCACGGCGCCCTCCGGCGCCAGGTTGCCGCGGAGGATGACCAGGTGGCTGTCCTTCTTCACCGGCGCCGCGAAGTCCATCACCACCCGCTGGCCGGCCGGGTAGTCGGGCGCTCCCGCCAGGTTCTCCGCCAGCGTGCGGCCCGTCACCGTCATCTCGCCACCGTGCAGCAGCCCGCGATCGAGCAGCCGTTTCAGGAGCGGCGTCAGGCCGCCGATGCGCACCAGTTCGGCCATGCCGTGCTTCCCGCTCGGCTTCAGGTCTGCCAGCACCGGCACCCGCCGCCCGATGCGCGTGAAATCGTCGATGGTGAGCCGGACCCCCGCGGCGTGCGCGATTGCGAGCAGGTGCAGGACCGCGTTGGTGGATCCGCCCAGCGCGATGACCGTGGTGATGGCATTCTCGAAGGCGCGCCTGGTCAGGATGTCGCGCGGGCGCAGATTGCGCCGCAGCAGTTCCACCACCGCGGCACCCGCGCGCTCGGCGTCCGCCTTCTTGTCGTCGGAGATCGCCGCCTGCGCCGAGCTGTTGGGAAGGCTCAGGCCGAGGGCCTCGATCGCGGAGGCCATCGTGTTGGCCGTATACATGCCGCCGCACGACCCCGCCCCCGGGCAGGCGTGTTGCTCGAGGTCCGCCAGCTCCGCATCCGAGAGCGTCCCCGCGGCATGCTTCCCCACCGCCTCGAACACCGACACGATATCGACCGGCTGCCCGTGCCAGAAGCCGGGCATGATGGTGCCGCCGTAGACGAACACGGCCGGGCGATTGAGCCGCGCCATGGCCATCACCATCGCGGGCATGTTCTTGTCGCAGCCACCGATGGCGACCAGGCCGTCGAAGCCCTCGGCGCCCATCGAGATCCCGTCGGACACCGTGATGGTGCCGAACATCACGGGCTTGCCGCCCGCGGCCGCCACGCCGTCCGAGGACCGCCGCGCCAGGACGTCCAGGTGCATGTTGCAGGGCGTGACCTGGCTCCACGCCGAGCAGACGCCCACCTGCGGCTTCGCGAAGTCCTCGCGCGTGAACCCGACGGCGTGCAGCATCGCCCGCCCCGGCGCGCGGGAGGGACCATCGAGGACGAGGGCGGAGTGGGGACGAGGGGACGGGGTCGAGGGACGGCGCTTGGGTGGGGCCACGGGCTAGAGCCTAGCAGGTTGCCGAAAAAGGCGGAAACCTGAAGGCACAAGGCAAAAGGCAGAAGTGCAGAAGGCGCCGCCGGGCATCGACGGGATGCCGAGCGACCGCGAGATCGGTTACCCTCTCGGTGCACCGT
>CAZLBU010000068.1:0-8232 GCA_964557815.1 uncultured Bifidobacteriaceae bacterium
CGACTTCGTGGGGCGTCACCTCGTGGACGGCGGAGCGCTGGCGTGGGACGCGCGGCCCCTGCTCGGCGAGGGCACGCGGGTGCTCTCGCCTCGCGCCGACAGCTCGTACCTGCAGCTCGGCACCGCGGGCGTCAAGGTGGCACTCGGCAACAACTGGCTGGGCGTGGGGCACCTCACGTTCCCCGTCCGCACGAACGGCCTGCGGCCCTCCACGGGGTTCGCGGTGGGTGTAGAGAGGGAGTTCCACTGACGGGCGGCTGAGCACGGTCCCGGGTTCAAGGCAGAAGGCAGAAGGCAAAAGGCAGAAGGATCGAGGCAGGACTTCCAGGCGTCGAAGGTCCGGCGGGTCACTTCGCTGCGGCCGCGCTGGCGATCGTCCACTCGCCGCCGCGCTGGACCAGCCGGAACTCCATGCGGGCAGAGCGCTGCTGCGCCGTCCCGCCCACCAGCTGGTACTGCTGCCGGGCGCTCGCGACCACCGTGGCCGTCTGCCCGCCGTCGGCATAGCGGATCGGCCCGGCAGGCTCGATCGTCATGCGGTAGGACGAGTAGTCGCGGCGCGCGCGCGCCCACTGCTGCGCGTCGTAACCGGGGAAGATGGCCCCCATCTCCTGAACGGCCCGCGCGATCTCGGCGCTGTTGTGCGCGGCGGCGTAGCGCGCGAGGGCTGCGCGTACCCCCGCGTCGTCGGCGCTGGTTGTCGCGTCCTCGCCCCCCTTGCCGCGGGCGGCCTCGAGGCGATCGTTGTCGGCCCTGAGGCGCGTGTTCTCGGCCTTGAGGCGCTCGTTCTCCGACCTGAGCTCCTTCATCGCGTCTTCGAGCCGCCGCACGTCCGCGCGCGCGTTGACGAGAGCCGCCGAGAGGTCCTCCGGTGACTCGGGCCTCACCTTCGCCAATCGTTCGGCCTTCAACTGACCGTCCAGATCGGCAATGCGCTTGTTCGCGATGTCGAGATCCCGCCGCAGGGCCTCGACCTGCCCGTCGTCTTTCGGGCGCTGAATCTGGCTCGCCTGCGCGTTCAGCCGCGCCAGCTGGTCCTTGTAGGCCGCCGCCTCGCGGCGAAGGCGCTCGGTCTCGGCGGTGTCCGCGGTCGTGGTGACCGTCGCGCTGCCCGACACCTTCTTCTCCAGCTCGTTCAGGACCTTCTGCTGCGCGTCGTTCGCCTGCTGGTAGCTGGCGATGAGATCCGCCTGCCCTGCGGCCACCGTGCGCGCCTCCTCCTGGATGCGGTTGGCCCTCTCCTCCGCAGCCAGCGCCTGCTCGCGCGCGCGGAGGGCCTGCCCCCGCGCCGACCAGGCGTAGCCGCCCGCGGCCAGGGCCAGCGCGGCCAGCCCCAGGGCCGCTGCAGCTGCCAGCTTGAATCGACGCGCCGCCGCCCGCTGCTCGGCCACGCGCTGGGACTCGGCCTCGGCGCGGGCCCGCTCTGCATCGGCGACGCGCTGCGCCTGCTCGCGCGCCTCGCGCTGGCGGGCCACCTCCGCCTGCAGCTCGCGCTCCTGCTTGCGGCGCTCGCGCTCGACCTCCGCCTTCTCGCGCTCGGCCACGTAGCGCCGGCGCCAGTCGAGAATCGCCTGCGCCAGCGAGTCGTGATAGATCTCGTAGCGCACCGGCCCCGGCCGGTCCGTCGGGGGCGCCACCGGCGAGAGGATGCGCATGCCGGACCCCGAGAGCCTCGCGAGCACCAGCTCGATCTCGTCCGCCGGGCACTCCACGAGCCCCGCCAGGTCCTCCGCGGTGTACGCGATCTTCGTCCCCGACGGCGTCACGAGATACTGGAACATCTGCGCGCAGGTGGCCCGCTCCTCCGGCGTCAGGGCAGCCACGGTCGAATCCAGGTGGTTCTGGACGATGGCTTCCGCTCCGCCCAGTTCATCGAGCGTCGCTGCCCTGAGCATCGTCGATCCGCGCGCGCGCTCGTACCGCCACAGCTCGGTCATCACCAGTTGCAGGTATGGCGTCTCGACCCCGGCGCCCGCACTCGCCACCTGCCCCTTGCCGAGATCGCCCACGGCCACACGTCCCGTCAGCACGCCGTCGATGACCCTGGTCACGAGCGCGGGCTCCACGCTGACCGTGGCGTCCCATTCCCGTTCGTCCGCCGGCAGGGCGTTGTAGGCGCGGACCGGCTCCACGATGGCCCGGCGCGCATCGTCGGGCGTGAGATGCGTCACGCGCACGTAGTTCGCGAAGAGGTTGGGGATGAGCCCCTTGAAGTGGTCCAGCCGCGAGAGCGCATCGTCGCGGAGCGAGATGATGAGGCTGGCGGGCAGCCCCGGCTTGGTGGCCAGCTCGGCGAAGTCGCGCTCGAAGGGCCCTGGCGTGGCGCCGTGCGCGTGGTACAGGAAGAACTCCTCGAACTGGTCGAAGATGAGGAAGAGGTCGAGGTCGAGCACGTTGATGAGGGCGGTGACGAGCCCCGTCAACGTCGGCTCGGCGAGCGCGGCGGCGACCCGCGCGTCGCCGGCGAGGTCGCCCAGGCTGCCGGCCACCGCCTCGCGGAAGCCCGCCAGGGGATCGCCCTGCCAGGCGTTGAAGTAGACGACGTGGACATCCGGCCGCTCGCCCTGTTCGACGGCGGCCCGGGCGCGCTGCCGGAGCTCGGTGACGACCCCGGCGCGCAGCAGAGAGCTCTTGCCGACGCCCGACGCGCCATAGAGCAGCGTCAGCCGCGCGGCGAAGAGCTGCGCGATGAGGCGGCGAAGGTCGTGCTCGCGCCCGAAGAAGAACCGCGCGTCGGCCTCGCTGTACGGGACGAGGCCGACGTAAGGGGACTGGACCTTATCCGCCATGGCCCTTGGGCACGCCGAGCTGGTCCAGGAACTCGTCGATGCCCGACTCGTAGATGGTCAGCCCGCGCTTGCTCCAGAACTCGGACTCGAGCGGCTCGGCGCGGTGCTGGATGGCCCACGACGCGAAGCGCCGCGGCAGGTCGCGCCAGATGCGGTGCAGGATGACGCGCAGGTTCCAGTCACGCAGGCCATAACCGAGGAACAGGAAGTGGCTGCGGCGGAACGGCTCCGCGAACACGGTGGGGATGGCCGTGGACGTGACCATCCGCGACAGGAACTCCACGTAGTCGTCCTCGGTGATGACGTAGCTGTCGCGCTCGGCCATCGCCGGGTCGGCGGTGCCGTGCATCTTGTAGATGATGGGCGTCGTGCCGAAGTCGATGGTGAGGTCGCTCGCCTGCACCTCGCGGGGCTCGGGCGTCCCGTGCTCGTAGAAGAGGAACGTCGGCGCGCCGGTGCGATAGACGACGAGGTGGTACGGGCGCTGCCGCTGCTGGAACGCCCGCTCGAGCAGCCGGTCGTAGTTGGTCGTGACGATGAGGATGTGGTCGAGGCCGGCGAGCCAGTGATGGAGCCGGCTGGGCGCGTACTCGCGCGCGAACACGTCGTGCAGCTCGTCGTCCAGGCCGCCGCGGCCCATGACGCCGTCGAAGTACTGGGCGACGCGCGTGAGCTCGGTCGGGACGCCCGAGGGATAGCTGCTCCGCTCGTCGAGGTACTCGGCAAGCTCGGCGGATCGCGGAAGGAAGCCGCTGGCGGGCCCCTTCCACACGGCACTCGAAGGGCGCCCGACGAGGCTGGCGCCGGCGCCGAGGAACGGAATGACGCGCCCCTTCTGCAGGCGCTCGAGGATGTAGGCGTGCGGCGGCTCGAGGCGCACCCGCGCCGACGCCGGATCCTGGGACGGTGGCGGCAAGGCATCGGCTGACATGCGGCCGGCAGTCCTTTCCGTTCCGGGGGAGGGTGGCGCCACTCTACCACGGCGGCTACCCCCTCGTGCTTTGAACCCTCGTGCTTTGAACCCCCGTGCTTTGAACCCCCGTGCTTTGAACCCCCGCGCTTTGAACCTACCGTGCTTTGAAGTACCTGAACACCTTCCCCAGCCGGTAGCCTTCGACGGTCACGCGCTGACCGACGAGCTTCTCGCCCTCGGGATCCTTGAACGGGTTGGCACCGATACGCTGCAGGATCAGCTCCTCGCCTTCGTCTGTGCGCAGGACGATCGCCTCGTGCTCGCTTCCCGTGCCGTGTCGGACCCGGGCGTGCGCGACATCGCCGCACAGGACCACCGGGGCTTTCGGCGCCTTCGACGCCTTCTTGATCACGCGGGCCTTCCCGCCGCGCTCAACTGGAGACCACCACGCGGCTCCCCAGCACGCGGCCGCGGCTGTCGGCCTGGACGGTGACCATGCTGATGCGCTTCACCCGGTCGGTCCTCTGCCGCGATATCCAATAGTACTGGTACGTCTGCCGCGCGGCGACCGAGCGCGTGGCCCTGAGCCCCGGCTGCCCGGCGATGGATGCGGCCGCCCGCGGCGCCAGTTCAGGCGCCACCGCCGTCGTCACGACGCGATCCGCGCGGCCGAGCGTCCAGCGCATCTGCGCGGTGCTGACCGCCGCGGCCGCCCGCCTGGCTTCGTCGGCCACGGTCTTCGGCGCCTTCTTCGGGGAGGTGACGTGCCGCTCGGGAAGGCTCTCGCGCAGCAGCCCGCCGATCTCGAAGCGCGCGGCCCGGCGACGCTGGCGCTGCAGGGCGGCGGGCACCGCGGCCGCAAGACCCGCCGCCGCCGGCTCCCGGCCGGCCCGGCGTGCGCGGCCGGTCGCGGAGGCCGCCGACGGGACGGGGTGAATGGATGGATCCCCCAGCAGCAGGAACTGGATGAGCGTCTTCTCGTCCGCGGCGTCCGGCTCCTGGCCCTGCTGCTGGAGCCAGCGCAGGTAGTCCTGCTTGGCCTCGAGCGCGGCGCGCCCCAGCGAAGCGCCGGTGGTGGCGCTCTTGAGGAACGCGGTCACGATCCAGTCGGCGCACATCATCCGGACGGGTCCCACCCACGCGATGGTGGACGAGCCGAGGAAACCGTGCGCGCCCTGCTTCAGGTACACGCTGGGAATCGGGAACTCCGGCGGATGCTGCGCGGTGGGCGACGCGGGATCGAAGAGGTCCGCCCCGTAGCAGCACATCGCGCCGGCGACCGTGTCCGGGACCGTCCGCCCGAGGAGCGTGGGACTGCTGAGCGCGTCGGGGAAGGCGCCGCCGCCCTCACCATAGAAACGCGAGTCCTCGTCCACGCCGTGGCACTTGATCATATGGAGCCGCGCATTGCGCCGCGCCACGATGGCCGGGGCCTTGTCCTTCGTGGGCGGCGAGATGAGCACGTCGGCGGGCTTGCGTCCCAGCGTCTTCGCGCATTCCTCGCCCGCCTTCCGCCAGGAGGCCGTGCAGATCATGAGGTCCCGGTCGTAGTCCGCCATGGGCCGCGGGCGCGCCTGGGCGACATGGGCCAGGTAGTCCACGAGCCACGACGGGTCCGTCGACCCCGGCAGGTCGGGGATGCGGCCAACGACGCGGTCCGGCACGAGATAACTCGAACGCCTCGATGCGACGAACTGCCGCGAGCAGGCGTACGGGTTATCCGTCGGCACCTCTTCGTCGTCGTCTCCTGATTCCGAGGCCGATGGATTCGCCACGAGGAACGTGGGCACGACGTCCGCGGCGCCGAGGAGGACGATGTAGTCCGGCGTGAGCCGCGCGACCAGCGCATCCAGCGCGCGCTTCACCTTGTTGGGGGTGATGGCGCCGGTAACGGCCTTCACCCCCAGCTTCTTCATCGCCGCCGCATCGTCCACGGCGACGTGCACGGTCTGGATGTCACGCTCCTTGTCGGCCTTCGTCCAGGCCGCCACCGCCTTGTCGATCTGCTTGAGGGCCGCGGCGGGGTACTTCTTCTCCAGGTCTCGACGGCCGGTGCCGCTCAGCCTGACGCTCTGCATGGTGGCCTCGCATGACGTTGGTGGTCGCGGGCGGCGGGGGCGTTGCCGATTCTGACGGACACGGGCTGTGATTTCCACCACTTCCGCGGTGGCATACTGACGCCATGCTGGTCGACGAGTTCCTGCCGATCTTCGATGTTTCCGATTCGCTGGCCGCCGTCGTCCACGCGGAGGTCCAGGCCACCTGGGACGCGCTGATGGAGGTGGACCTCCTCGAGGTCGGCCGCCAGCGCCCGTTGGTGGGCGCGCTGGGGGCGCTGCGCATACTCCCGGAGATGGTGAGCCACCTGCTGCACGGCGAGGCCATGCCCGCAGCGCCCGCGCGCATGAGACTGAAGGACACGACGACCCAACCCTCGGGCGAGGGAGGCTGGGTGCTGCTCGGGGAGCGGGCCCCGGACGAGATCGCGCTCGGCCTGGTCGGGAAGTTCTGGCGGCCCGTCATCGAGTACGCGCACGTGACGCCCGAAGGCTTCCGCGACTTCGCGGAGCCGGGCTACGCGAAGACGGTGTACTCGCTCTCGGTACGCGCGCTGGACGCGCACCGCACGCTGCTCACGGGGACGATGAGGACGGCGACGACGGACGCGCACGCGCGGCGCTGGTTCCGGCGGTACTGGACCTTCGGCGTCGGCTCGGGCGCCCACGTGTTGGTGCAGGGCCTGCTGGACACGGTGCGAGAGACGGCCGAGCGCCGAGCCGGGGAGTGAAACGAAACCACGACGGCACGAGCGACTCGAAGACGAACACGAAGCAGGCCAAGACCTCCCCAATCCCCAAGCCCCAAGTCCCAGGCCCCAAGCCCCGGGGTTGCTTCCCGCCGTCGATCCGAGCTATCCTTGCGGATAGTCGTGTTCACCTTCGTCCACCACGCGCATCCGGTCCATCATCACCACCGTTCCCCGAACGGCCCGGCCGGACTGCGCGTGTAGACCGAAGACGACCACACAAAGGTTCGTTTCACGCAAAGGCCCGCCGGGAAACCGGCGGGCCTTTTATTTTGTCGGGGGTCGGGAACCGGGAGTCGGGAGTTGGCAAACGGAGCAGGGGGGAAAGCGCCTCCAAGCCCCAAGCCCCAAGCCCCAAGCCCCAGGCCCCAGGCCCCAGGCCCCAAGCCCCATGACCTTGAGGAGCAGTATGGACTTCAGCAAGCTGGATGGGCTCGTCCCTGCCGTCGTGCAGGACAACACGAGCGGCGAGGTGTTGATGGTGGGCTTCATGAACGACGAGGCCTGGAAGATCACGCGGGAGACCGGCTACGTGACCTTCTTCAGCCGCACGCGCAACAAGCTGTGGACGAAGGGCGAGACCTCGGGTAACCGCCTCGCCGTGCGACAGATCTTCACGGACTGTGACGATGACACGGTGCTGGTGAAGGTCGACAGGGAGGGCGACGGCAACGTGTGCCACACCGGGCAGCGGTCGTGTTTCTATACCGAGGTAACGCGATGAAGCTGAAGCTCGGCATCCCGAAGGGCTCCCTCGAGCAGGCCACCGTGCAGCTGTTCCAGCGCGCGGGGTTCCAGCTCATCACCTCGTCGCGGTCGTACTTCCCTGCCATCGACGACCCCGAGATCGAGTGCATGCTCATCCGCGCGCAGGAGATGGCGCGCTACGTATCCGACGGCGTCCTGGACGCGGGGCTCACCGGACTGGACTGGATCCGCGAGCACGAGATCGGCCACCCCGAACAGCCGCCCCTCACCCCGATTGCCGACCTCGTCTACGCGAAGCAGAGCTTCGGGAAGGTGCGCTGGGTGCTGGCAGCCCCAGAGGGGTCGCCCTTCCAGACGGCCAGGGACTTCGAAGGAAAGAAGATCGCCACCGAGCTGGTGCGCGTGACGCGCGACTACTTCGAGAAGCAGGGCGTGAACGTGGACGTCGAGTTCTCGTGGGGCGCCACCGAGGTGAAGCCGCCGGTGCTGGCCGACGCCATCGTCGAAGCCACCGAGACGGGTTCGACGCTGCGCGCCAATCGCCTCCGCATCCTCGACACCATCCTCGAGTCGAACACGCAGCTGGTGGCCAACCAGGCGGCGATGGCCGACGAGTGGAAGCGGACGAAGATCGCCAACATCGCGCTGCTGCTGAAGGCGGCCATCGAGGCGCAGGGCCGCGTGGGCCTGATGCTGAACGTGCGCAAGGCGGATCTCGACGCCGTCCTCGGCCTGCTGCCCGCACTGCAGCGGCCGACCGTGAGCTCGCTGAGCGACCCGGAGTGGGTGGCCGTGAACACCATCCTCGAGGAGAAGACCGTGCGGGATCTCATCCCGAAGCTGAAGGCCGCGGGCGGCCAGGGCATCGTCGAGTACCCGCTGAACAAGATCGTGTTGTGACAAGAGACCACGAAGGCACGAAGAACACGATTTCTTCTCTTCGTGAGTCCTTCGTGTTTCTTCGTGTCTTCGTGGTTGCTGTTGACCGGGAGGTCGACTGCCAGGCATGGACGTGC
>CAZLBU010000068.1:8242-11113 GCA_964557815.1 uncultured Bifidobacteriaceae bacterium
GACCGCGTCACCGAGACGAAGGCCGCCGCCATCGTCGACAGCGTGCGGAAGGGCGGGGACCGGGCGCTGCGCCGCTACGCGGAAGAGCTCGACGGGCTGACGGGCCCCCTCGAAGTGCCGCGCAACGAGTGGGAGACCGCCGCGCGCACGGTGCCCGCGCCGGTGCGCCGCGCCATCCGGGAGGCCGCGCGGAACATCCGCCGCGTGTCGAGGGCGCAGGTGCCGAAGGGCTGGCGCGTGACGGTGAGGGCCGGCGTCACCGTCGAGCAGCGTGTGGTTCCCCTCGCGCGCGTGGGCTGCTACGTACCGGCAGGCCGATACCCGCTCCCGTCCTCGCTGCTGATGACCGCGATTCCGGCGAGGTCCGCGGGCGTACCCGAGGTGATCGTGGCCTGTCCTCGGCCGGACGCCACCGTGTTCGCCGCAGCGCTCGAGGCCGGCGTGGACCGCCTGTTCCGCGCAGGCGGCGCGCATGCCGTGGCCGCCATGGCCTACGGCACGCGGACGGTGCCGCGCGTGGACAAGATCGTCGGCCCGGGGAACCGCTGGGTGTCCGCGGCCAAGTCGCTGGTATCGGCGGACTGCGCCATCGACTTCTACGCGGGCCCGACCGAGATCCTCATCGTCGCTGCGAAGACGCCCGCGTCGTGGGTGGCGGCGGACCTCCTCGCCCAGGCCGAGCACGACCCGGACGCGCGAGCAGTGTGCATCACCACCAGCCGGCGCGCAGCCGAAGCCATTGCGCGCGAGGTCGCCCTGCAGATGCCGGCGGAAGGGCCCGCGGCCGCGTCGCTCTGGAAGCACGGCGGCATCATCGTGGCAGGCTCGATGAACGAGGCCGTGGCGCTGGCCAACGAGGCCGCTTCGGAGCACCTGGTCGTCGAGTCGGACGCAGTCGCGGCGCGGATGCGGAATGCAGGCGCCATCTTCGTCGGGCCGTGGACCGCGCAGGTGGCCGGCGATTACGCCATCGGGTCGAACCATGTCCTGCCCACCGCCGCCGCCGCGCGGTTCCGAGGGGGGCTGAACGCGACGGACTTCGTGAAGCTCGTCTCGGTGCAGCGGGTGTCCGAGCGCGGGCTGCGCGGCATCGCGAAGACCATCACCACCCTCGCGCGCGCCGAGGGGCTCGAGGGGCACGCCAGATCGATCGAAGCACGGACCTCAAGACCCCAAGACCTCAAGACTTCAAGACCGTCGAGGATCCAGCGATGACCACCATTCAAGGCGCCCCTGACCTCGGGCCCGGGCTGCGGCTCCACCAGAACGAGAACACCGGCGGATGCTCGCCGAAGGTCGTCGAAGCCGTCCGCGGCTTCACCGCGGAGCGGCTGGCACTCTACCCCGACTTCACGCGCGCCGTGCTCGAGACGGCGGCGTACCTCGGCGTGGATCCCGAGCGGCTGGTCCTCACCAACGGCCTGGACGAAGGCATCCTGCTCGCGTCCATCGCCTACCTGCTGCCGCGCGCGCCTGAAGGGCTGGTCGAGCTCGGGGCGCCGCTGGTGGCGCCCTCCGGCGTGGCAGAGATCGTCGTGGCGCTCCCGACGTTCGAGCCGTATCTCCACGGCGCGAAGGCGATGGGCGCGCGGATCGTCACCGTCCCGCCCACCCCCGACTTCTCCTTTCCGGCCGATGCCGTCCTCCGCGCCGTCACGCCGAACACCCGTATCGTCTACGTCAACAACCCGAACAACCCGACGGGTCAGCCCATTCCGCTGGAGGCCATCCGACGCGTCGCGCGCGGGGCGGCGCACGCCGTCGTGTTCGTGGACGAGGCGTACCACGATTTCATGGACGAGAACTTCCTCGACGAGGCGGCGGACTACCCGAACGTGATGGTGGGCCGCACCTTCTCGAAGGCGTACGGCCTGGCGGGCATGCGCGTGGGCGTGCTCATCGCCTCACCTGGACTGCTCGCGCCGGTCAGGCGTGCGATGCCGCTCTTCAACCTCAACGTGGTGGCCGTAGAGGCGCTGCGCGCGGCGATGGCGGACACCACGTTCCGCCCGTGGTACCTGGAGCAGGCGCGCCAGTCGAAGGAGCTCGTCTACGCCGCCTGCGAGAAGCTCGGCCTGCGTTACTGGAAGAGCGCCGCGAACTTCGTCCTGGTGGACGGCGGAGTGCGGGCGAAGGAGATCGTGAGGGGACTGCAGTCGCGCGGCGTCTTCGTGCGGGATCGCACCGCGGATCCCTCGTGCCCGAACTGCATCCGCATCACCGCGGGCGTCGTCGAGCACACGCGGAAGGCCGTGGAGGCGCTGGAGGCCGTGTGCGCCGCGCGGTAATCGACCGCCGCACGGCGGAGACGCAGATTCGCTTCACGGTGAACCTGGACGGCACCGGCACGTTCGACAACCGCACCGGCATCCGCTTCCTGGACCACATGCTGGATCTCGTGGCCCGCCACGGCGGCTTCGACCTGGACGTGAAGGCCACGGGCGACCTCGACGTGGACCAGCACCACACCGTGGAGGATGTCGGCATCGCCTTCGGCGAGGCCGTGGCGAAGGCGCTGGGAGACAAGCGCGGCATCAATCGCGCGGGCTACTTCGTGATGCCGATGGACGAGACGCTGGCGGTGGCCGCCATCGACCTGAGCGGCCGCCCGCACACCGTGGTGGACACGAAAGTGAAGGTGCGCCTCGTCGGCGACCTGCAGGCAGAGCTCGTCCACGACTTCTTCGAGGGCTTTGCGATGGGCGCGCGCGCCAACGTGCACGTGAAGGTGCTCTACGGCCGATCGAACCACCACAAGGTCGAAGCCTGCTTCAAGGCCTTCGGCCGGGCGCTGCGCGTGGCGTGCGCGAAGGACAAGCGCCTGGCGAAGATGCTGCCGAGCACGAAGGGGCTGTTGTGATCGCGCTCGTG
>CAZLBU010000069.1:0-3834 GCA_964557815.1 uncultured Bifidobacteriaceae bacterium
ACGATCCACGACGCGTTGAAGATCTTGTGCCGGCAGTGCTCCGAGTTCGCCTGCGCGAACATCATCAGCTCGACGTCGGTGGGGTTGCGCTTCGCCTTCGTGAAGTAGTCCACCAGGTAGTCGATCTCGTCCGGCGCGAGCGCGAGCCCGAAGCGCTGGTTGGCGTCCTCGATGGCGGTGTGTCCCTGAGCGAGCACGTCCACGTGGGTCAGCGGCTTTGGCTCGACGTGCCGGAAGAGCGGCGCCGCTTCGTCCAGCGAGGCGACCACGGCCTCCGTCATCCGGTCGTGGAGGAGCGGAAGCGCGTGCGCGAGGTCCCCGTCTCCTGCGACGTAGTATGCCGTCGCCCGCTCCACCCGCGTCACCGCGTCCAGCCCGCAGCGGCGGACGATGTCGGTGGCCTTCGACGACCACGGGGAGATGGTGCCGAAGCGCGGAACGACCAGCACGAGGCGCGTGGCGGGGAGCTCGGGCGGTGCCGGCGGCCCGTGCTCGAGCAGCCGCTCGAGATCGGCGCGTTCGGCAGGCGTGAGGTCTCGCGCCGCTTCCACCAGGTGCCAGAAGCAGCTGGACCTAACGCGGACGGACGAGGAACTGGATTCGAGCGCCCGGTTGAGCTTCTCGACGCGGAACGCGGAGAGCGCGAGGCCCCCGCGGAGGTGCAGGAGGGACATCCAGCCACTGATTGTACTTCGAGGAGGCGCCGCACCACGAACGAGCGCGGGCCGCGAGTCAACTTTTGGAGTCGGTCACTCGTCCAATCCGGGCATGCTGCAGGACCTCCGCCTCGCCTTCCGCACGCTCGCGCGGACGCCGCTCTTCACCATGATGGCCGGCGGGCTGCTGGCGCTCGGCGTCGGGGCGGCCATTGCCGTGTTCAGCATCGTGGACGGCGTGCTGCTGAAGGCACTCCCATATCCCGACCCGGATCGCATCGTCACGATCTGGGAGGCCACCGAGCGCTCGCGCACCATCGGTGTCTCCGCGCCGAACTTTCGCGACTGGCAGCAGGGCGCGACGAGCTTCTCGGCCCTGGCCGCGTGGAGCGGGGGCCGCGCCACGGTGATCGGCGGCAGGGAGCCCGTGTTGACCGGCGTGTACGCGGTGACGCGCGAGTTCTTCGCGGCGCTCGGCGTCGAGCCCGCCATCGGCCGCACGTTCTCCGGGGACGAGGCGCGAGAGAACGGCACGCCGGCGGTGGTGGTGAGCCACGCGCTCTGGGCGCGCATCCTGGATGCCCGGCCGGACCTCAGCTCGCTCTCGCTCGTCGTCGAAGGCAGGAGTGCCAGTGTCGTGGGCGTCATGCCAGAGGGGGTTGGGTATCCGCCCGGCGCCGAGGTCTGGTACCCCCGTGAGTCGGAGGTCGATCCATCGAGCCGGACCGCCCACAACCTCCGCGTCATCGCGCGCCTGAGGCCCGGGGTCACACTGGCGGAAGCGCAGGCCGAGATGACGCTGATCGCCCGCCGCCTCGAGGAGACCTACGGGGCCGAGCACGACGGAACCGACGCGAGCGTCATTCCCCTGCACGAGCGCGTCGTGGGCAGTTCGCGACAGCTGCTGCTGGTCCTGCTCGGAGGCGTGGGCATCGTGCTGCTGGCCACCTGCGCGAACGTGGCCAACATGATCGTCGCGCGCGGCACGGGCCGGCGGCGCGAGCTCGCCATGCGCCAGGCCCTTGGCGCCGGACGCGGTCGGCTCGTGCGGCTCCTGCTGGTGGAGAACGCGGTGCTGGGCGCCGCGGGCGCCGTCGCCGGCATCGCGGTCGCAGCCGGCCTCATCCGGGTGCTGGTGGCTGCAGCTCCGGCATCCATCCCCAGGCTGGACCAGGTGGGCCTCGACGCCCGGACGTCCCTGTTCGCGCTGGCCCTGGCGCTCCTCACGCCACTGATCTTCGGGCTGTTGCCGTCGCTCCAGCTCGCGCGCACGCCCCTGCGGGATGCGCTCGCGGAAGGAGGGCGCCTGGGCACGCGCGCGGGTGGTGCGCGCACGCGACAGGGCCTCGTGGCGCTCGAGATCGCGGTGGCGCTCCTGCTCGTGACCGCGGCGGGCCTGCTCGGCCGAAGCTTCGTGCAGCTGCTCGCGGTCGATCCGGGATTCGAACCCGCGGATGTGGTGACCGTGGACACGACCATTCCCGCGGGCAGGTACGCCGACCCCGATGCATCGGCTCGCCTCTATGCCGCCTGGCTCGACCGCGTCGCACAGGTCCAGGGTGTGGCGAGAGCCGGCCTCGTCAACGCGCCGCCCCTCAGCGGGCTGGACGCCAACGGCGCCTTCATGCTCGACGGGCAGGCCTGGGACGACATCAAGGACAACTGGGTCGCGCAGTCGGCCTTCTACCGCGTGGCGAGCGACGGCTACTTCGACGCGATGGGCATGTCGATGCGGCGCGGGCGCGGCTTCGACGAGCGGGACGTGCCGGGCGCCGAGCCCGTCGCCGTGATCAACGAGACGCTCGCGCGGAAGCACTTCGCGGGGCGGGATCCGCTGGGCCAGCGGATCCGCTTCGCCGGCATGGATCGCGTCAACCCCTGGCTCACCATCGTTGGCGTCGTCGGCGACGTGCGCTTCCGCGACCTGGCCGTCGAGGCGCAGCCCGAGGTGTTCGTCAACTACCGCCAGCTGCCCATGCGCACGCAGTACTTCATCACCACCGCCGTCCGGCTCCAGGCCGGCGTCCCGGCCGAGCCGGTGCTGGCCGCGCTGCGCGAGCAGTGGCGATCGCTCGATCCCGACGTGCCCGTGGAGTTCTCGCGAATGACGACGCTGGTGGAGCGGTCGACGGCGAGCCGGCGTTTCACGCTGACGGTGGTGGGCGTGTTCGGCATCACCGCGCTGGTGCTTGCCGCGATGGGCGTGTTCGGCATGCTCAGCCATGCGGTGGCGGAGCGCTCGAGGGAGATCGGCATCCGGATGGCGCTCGGGGCGAGCCGGGGTGCGGTCATGGGCCTCGTCTTCC
Source organism: uncultured Bifidobacteriaceae bacterium (assembly GCA_964557815.1). Classification (GTDB taxonomy): domain Bacteria; phylum Acidobacteriota; class Vicinamibacteria; order Vicinamibacterales; family UBA2999; genus VFZN01. The sequence goes on from CAZLBU010000069.1 coordinate 2,963, forward strand.
GCAGCGTGGCCGGCGCGATGGCGGCGGGTGTGGCCGGCGGCGTGCTGGCGGCCCTGGGGCTCACGCGGTTCCTGCAGGCCTTTCTGTTCGGCGTCACCGCTCTCGACCCGCTGGCCTTCGGCGCGGCGGTCCTCGCGCTGACGGGGGTGGCATTCCTCGCGGCATGGCACCCGGTGTTCCGCGCGTCCCGCATCGATCCGGCCGTCGTGATGCGCGAGGAGTGAACGCGAGAGTGGCAGCACATGGTGGGCCACCACCCACTGGCGAAGTACACGAGGCGATGGTCCGACGACGCGGGCTATTCCGGCGACAGCCCGAAGCGCTCGATCAGGTACTCGGGATACGCCTCGTGCAGCAGCAGGAACAGCTCGTTGATCAGGTTGAGCGCGCGCTGCACGGCGTACCTGTGATTGGCGCCGCGGATCTCGACGGTCAGTCCCCAGTGCCCCTTTCTCACTGCGCTGGACAGGCGGGCGCGGCGGGCGTCTACACGCTTGTGCACGGGCTGTCCGCGTTCCGTGCGCGAGCGCACAAGCGCGTCGAGCGCGCGCGCCATCGGCGAACCAGGCTCGACGGCAGGAAAGAGCGCCGGAAAGCCGAGCACGCCCCGCGCGGTGTCGAACGTCGCGTGCATGGGACGTCCGAGCAGCCAGACGAACTCGTCGTCGATACGCCCGCGCGCGCCGGGCACGGATCGGAAGCCGCGGAATACGCCCCGATCCGCGTACGCCTGGAGCGCCGCGGTCACCGCATCGGTGGTGACACCCTGCCGCTTGCGCGCGGGCCGGCGCGCAAGCGCCCCTGATCGTCTGGCAGTGCTGCTCAAGCGGCGCGTGAGCTCAGTGGTAGTACGACATCACGCCGGGCTCGAT
>CAZLBU010000069.1:3844-11099 GCA_964557815.1 uncultured Bifidobacteriaceae bacterium
CCGAGTGAACCGGGCGGGAACTTCGCACGATCCCAGAATTCCTTCTTCCCCTGGCAGTTGATGACGGCCGGCCGCCCCTCGCGCGCGGCCACCTGGTACGCGCGCTCAAGCGCGGGGCGGAACGCCGCCGGCCGCGTGACGTACTCGCCATGCCCGCCAAGCGCCTCGGCCAGCTTGTCGTAGCGGAGGTTCTCCTGGAACAGGTGGATGGGCAGCGCGCGCGGATCCTGCGTGGCGCCGGTCCAGGTCCCCCACGCGTTGTTGTTGTAGACGATGACGACCACCGGCAGCTTGTACTTCGCCAGCGTGTCGATCTCCATGCACGTGTAGCCGAAGCCCGCGTCGCCCGTGGTGCAGATGACGGGATGGCCCTTGTAGGCAGCCTGCGGGCCCACGCCGAGCTGCACGGCGGCGGCCACGCCGACTGCGTAGCCGACGTCCGGCCCGATGGCGCCGTACTGGTAGGCGCCGTTCATCACCTGACCGGGGCGGAACCCGCGAAGCTCGCGCCGCACGTACCGGGCGATGCCGAAGCCGCCGGAGGCAATGGTGGTCTGCTCGGGCGGGAGCGCCCCCCGATAGAGGAAGTCGCCCAGCTCCCTGGCGATGACGGCGGGGTGTACCGCGTCGGAGTAGCCCAGCCCGATCTTGTAGTGCTCGAGGTTCTGATCCTCGAACTTCCTCCGCGCCGCGGCAATCTCCGCCAGCCACGCGTCGTGAGTCATCCGCGGCGTCGCGTCGGCCAGCGCCTCGAGCGCGGCCAGCTCGCAGCTGACGATGCCGACGTCGATGGGGATGTTGCGGCCGATGTCCTCTGCGGCCTGGTCGATGCGGATGTAGCGCGCATCCGGCCCGAAGGCGAACTCGCCGGCGGTCGGCATGCAGTGCTGGCCCACCAGGAGGACAACGTCCGCGCTGGCGAGGGCGCCCGGCGCGGCATTGGCCGAGAGCGGGCTGGCGTCCGAGAACTGGCCCTTCATGGCGCCGGACTCCACGACGGGGATCTGCGCCTTCTCGGCGAAGCGCTTCAGCGCGTCCCACGCCTTCGCGTAGAACACGCCGTTGCTGGAGACGATGATGGGACGCTCGGCCCTGCGCAGCAGGTCCAGCGCCTGCGCGATGTCCTTCGGCGACGGGTGCGGGCGCGACTCGGTGCGGTACCGCGACTTGTCGTGAAAGAAGTCGAGCTCGGTGGCGCTCTTGAACGTGGCCGAGGCGACCTCGGCCGGGAAGTCCAGGTGTACCGGCCGGGGGACGCCGCTGCGCAGCTGCCGGAACGCATAGCCGGCGTACTCGTGCACGCGCCGCGGGTTGATGAGGCGCTTGCCGTACTTCTTCATGCCCTCGGTGGTCGGCTGCTGATACGCGAGCTGGATGCCGGCTTCGGTGTCCTCCATGGCCACCGTCATGTTGCTGGCCAGCACCAGCAGCGGCGTGCGCGCGGCGTTGGCGCACGCAATCGCGCAGATCATGTCGGTGAAGCCGGGACCCTCGGTGCCCGAGGTCACGGCGATCTCGCCGGTAACGCGGATGAACGCGTCAGCCGCGTGCGCCATCGATCCTTCGTGCCGGCCGCCGAACGCGGGGATGCCGGCGGATGCGATGGCGTGGATGACGGGGTAGTTGCCAGGGCAGGTGAAGAGCGCGGCCACGCCCTCTTGCCTGCACGCGCGCGCGAAGACCTGCGCGCCCGTCATCGGGAAATCGAAGGTCTTCGGGGCTGCGGACACCGATGCGGCGAACTCCGCGGGCGTGCGGATGGGCGAGATGGGGTTGGACGGATCCTGCTCCGCGTCCCCGGTCCCAGGCTCGCCGGACGCCCTGGCTCCGCCAAGCGCCGCAGCGGCGGTGGCGCCGGCGCCCGCCACGGCATGCCTCAGAAACCGTCGCCGTGTGACATCCGCCGCCGGGGCCGAAGTCCCGGCGCTCCGCACGGCGGTCCAGGTCGCGCGCTTCGTCATACGGGCCCTCGCTGCTCGGCGGAGCATACACGATAAGATGCGCGCGTGACTGCCGCACCGCGCCTGGCGCCGCCGCTCGTCGTGACCACGATCGCCCTGCTGGTTGCCGCAGGACCGCTCGCGGACAGGCCCCAGCCGTCGTCATCGCCCTCAGCGGCACCGCTCTGGGCGGACGTGACCGCAGACGCGATCGGGAAGACACGGTTCTGGACCAACAAGGTGGAGATCGCGGACCTCGACGGCGACGGCCGGCCCGACCTGTTGTTCGCGAACGGCGGCGACTACTCCACGCCAGGCACGCCCGAACCGAACCAGGTGTTCCTGAACACCGGGCCCGGCTTTCGCTTCAAGGAGGCGACGTCGCAGGTGCTGGGCGTGACGCCGGACCTCGCGCGTGTCATCAAGGCGCGCGACCTCAACGGCGACGGCCTCACCGACATCGTCGTCGGCACCACCTACCAGACACTGAACCGCCTGTATCTCGGGCGCGGCCAGGGGAGATTCGAGGAGGTCACCACAACCCACCTGCCGGCCACACCGCTCAGCGTCGGCGACCTCGAGCCGGGCGACGTGGACGGCGACGGCGACCTCGATCTGGTGCTCGCCGACTGGGGCCCGGGCAACAACATGACGAACGACGGTGGCCGCACGCGCCTGTGGCTGAACGACGGCGCGGGCCGCTTCACCGACGCCACCGACGCGCGCATGCCGGACATCAAGGTGCGCTTCTCGTGGGACCTCGAGCTGGCCGACGTGGACAACGACGCCGACCTCGATGTGCTGGTGTCGTGCAAGCGATGCGGGGGCAGCCACCTGTTCCGCAACGACGGGGCTGGCCTGTTCACCGACGATCCGCGCGGGCTGCCCCAGTACACGAACAACTACGAGTTCGAGCCGATGGACCTGGACGGCGACGGCTTTCTCGACCTGGTGACCATGAACGACGGCGAGATCGTCGGCGGCAACGGCTTCAGCCGGCGCGAGCACGTGTTCAGCAACGACGGCAAGGGGCGCTTCCGGGACGTCACGGAGGCGTGGTGGCCGCCCGCCGCCAACGTCGGCGAGGACGACAACATGGTTGCGTTCCTGGACCACGACTCGGACGGCGACGCCGACTTCGTCGTGGGATCGCTCAGCGGCCCGGACCGGCTGCTGATCAACGACGGCAAGGGACACCTCACCGTTCGGCTCGACGCGTTCGGTGGGGAGGACACGCCCGGCACGCTGGGCCTGGCCCTTGCGGATCTCGACGGTGACCACCGCATGGACGTCGTCCAGGGCCAGGGCGAACACAAGACGGCCATCGACGAGCGTGTGTTCTCGGGACGCGGGCTGGCACCGGACACGGCGCCGCCGTCCGTGACGATGGTGGGCACGCGCGAGGCGCCGGGTGAACGCCGGGTCGTTCACGCCCGCGTGCACGACCGCAAGAGCCCGAGCCTGCCCTTCGAGTGGAGGCGCGTCGTGGTCGAGTGGACGACGCCCGCCGGCCCGCGCGAGGTGCCGATGCGCTGGTACGGCGAGTACCTGTGGCGCGCGGAGTGGCCTTCAGACGTGCCCGCGTCGACGCCGCACCGCGTGTGCGCCACCGACGCGGCGGGGCTGTCCACCTGCGCGAACGGCCCGCACTGAGCGGGCGGCGTCCTGAGAGCGCTTGCCGGCGGCGTGGGCGATGTGCGGAGGGAGAGCCCGCCACCTTCGTGTACGGGCAGGTTTTGAATCACTCCAGATCTTGATCTACTCTGTATCGATGGCCACCGACCCGGCCGACCTCCTTCGCCAGCACGGCATCCAGGTCACCGCCCAGCGGTTGGCGGTCCTGCGGGCGGTCGCCGGCGAGCCGCACATCACGGCCGACGGCGTGGCTGAGGCGGTCAGGGCCGAGATCGGCGCCATTTCGCTCCAGTCGGTCTACGACGCGCTCGGGGTCCTCGTCGCCGAGGGCCTCATCCGGCGCATCCAGCCCGCCGGATCGCCGGCCCGCTTCGAGGATCGGGTGGGGGACAACCACCACCACCTCATCTGCCGGGTCTGTGGCCGCGTGGTCGACGTCGAGTGCGCGGTGGGCTCTGCCCCTTGCCTGACGGCCTTCGACGACATGGGCTACGAGATCGACGAGGCCGAGGTCGCCTACTGGGGGCGGTGTCCGGAATGCCTGGCCAAGGCCCGGCCGCGGTCCCGGGCCGACGCGCCGGCACGCCGTCGCTCGCGGAACGACGCGCGCGCGACAGCCGCGCCGCGCACGCCGACGAGGCTCCGGAAGAATCGACGTTCCTGACAGTTCAGTCTGCAACCACATCAGAGTAGAGGTCACACATGGACAGTGAATCGAAGTGCCCCGTCACGGGCAAGGCGCACGGCCGGTCGAACCGGGACTGGTGGCCGAACCAGCTGGATCTGACGGTGCTCCATCAGAACCCCCCAACGCGGGATCCGATGGGTGCGGGCTTCAACTACGCCGAGGAGTTCAAGAGCCTCGATCTGGATGCCGTCAAGAAGGACCTCACGGCCCTGATGACGGCCTCGCAGGACTGGTGGCCGGCGGACTTCGGCCACTATGGACCACTCTTCATCCGCATGGCGTGGCACAGCGCCGGCACCTACCGCATCAGCGACGGCCGCGGCGGCGCGGGCTCCGGCGAGCAGCGCTTTGCCCCGCTCAACAGCTGGCCCGACAACGCCAATCTGGACAAGGCGCGCCGCCTGCTCTGGCCGGTCAAGAAGAAGTACGGCCGGAAGATCTCGTGGGCCGACCTGATGGTCCTCGCCGGCAACGTGGCCCTCGAGTCGATGGGATTCAAGACGTTCGGCTTCGCCGGCGGCCGCGAGGACGTCTGGGAGCCCACCGAGGTGAACTGGGGCACCGAGGACACCTGGCTCGACGACAAGCGCTACAGCGGCGATCGTGAGCTCGCGAACCCGCTCGCCGCCGTGCAGATGGGGCTCATCTACGTGAATCCGGAAGGGCCCAACGGCAATCCCGATCCCATCGCCGCCGCGCGAGACATCCGCGAAACCTTCCGCCGCATGGCCATGAACGACGAGGAGACGGTGGCGCTCATCGCCGGGGGGCACACGTTCGGCAAGACGCACGGCGCGGGCCCCGCCACGCACGTCGGCCCGGAGCCGGAAGCGGCGCCGCTCGAGGCGCAGGGCCTCGGCTGGGCGAGCAGCTACGGCAGCGGCAAGGGGGGCGACACCATCACCAGCGGCATCGAGGTCACCTGGACCACGACGCCGACGAAGTGGAGCAACAACTTCTTCTGGAACCTCTTCGGCTACGAGTGGGAGCTGACGAAGAGCCCGGCGGGCGCCCACCAGTGGAAGCCGAAGCACGGCATGGGTGAGGGCACCATCCCCGACGCTCACGATCCGTCGAAGCGGCACGCGCCGACCATGCTGACCACCGACCTCTCGCTCCGGTTCGACCCGGCCTACGAGAAGATCTCGCGGCGCTTCCTCGAGAACCCGCAGGAGTTTGCCGATGCCTTCGCGAAGGCGTGGTTCAAGCTGACGCACCGCGACATGGGTCCCATCAGCCGCTATCTCGGCAAGGAAGTGCCCGCCGAGCCGCAGATCTGGCAGGACCCGGTCCCGCCGGTCACGCACGATCTCATCGACGCGAAGGACACCGCGGCCCTCAAGGCCGAGATCCTGGCGTCGGGTCTGCCGATCTCTCAGCTGGTCAGGACGGCGTGGGCGTCGGCGGCCTCGTTCCGCGGCACCGACAAGCGTGGCGGCGCCAACGGCGCCCGCATTCGACTGGCGCCGCAGAAGGACTGGGCCGTCAATAACCCTGCCGAACTGGGGATGGTGCTGAGCACGCTGGAGGGCATCCAGCAGTCGTTCAACGCGAAGGGCGGCAGCACGCAGGTCTCACTGGCCGACCTCATCGTCCTGGGCGGCTGCGCCGCCGTGGAGAAGGCGGCGAAGGACGCCGGCTTCGATGTGGAGGTGCCCTTCGCGCCCGGGCGCACGGACGCGACCCAGGAGCAGACCGACGTGGAATCGTTCGCCGTGCTCGAGCCGACGTTCGACGGCTTCCGTAACTACCTCGCGCCGGGCCACCAGGTGCCGGCAGAGGCGCTGCTGGTCGAGCGTGCCCGGATGCTGACGCTGACGGCGCCGGAGATGACCGTGCTCGTGGGCGGCCTGCGCGTCCTGGGCGCGAACGCGGCCGGGTCCGACGCCGGCGTCTTCACCGCGCGGCCGGGCACGCTGACCAACGACTTCTTCGTGAACCTGCTCGACATGGGCACGGAGTGGAAGCCGACCTCCGCGGCCGCGGAGGCCTTCGAGGGCCGCGCGCGCGGCAAGGGCGAGGTCAAGTGGACCGCCAGCCGCGTGGATCTTCTCTTCGGATCGAACTCCGAACTCCGCGCGCTCGCGGAGGTCTACGCCTGCGACGACGCGACGGAGAAGTTCGTGCGCGACTTCGTGGCGGCGTGGGACAAGGTGATGAATCTCGATCGATTCGACCTTGCCTGATCCCGGTGCTCAGGCCGGCTTTCGCCGGCCGGCCTGAGTCCCTCACCCGTGCTTGATCGCGATGGTCTTGAGCACGGTGAAGCCCAGGAGCGCCTCGAACCCCTTCTCGCGCCCGTGGCCGCTCGACTTCACGCCGCCGAAGGGTAGCTCCACCCCGCCGCCCGCGCCGTAGTTGTTGATGAACACCTGCCCGCAGCGCAGCTTGCGCGCGACGCGCAGTTGCCGACCGCCGTCCCGCGTCCAGACCCCGGCCACCAGCCCGTAGTCCGTCCCGTTCGCCAGCCGGATCGCCTCCGCCTCGTCGTCGAACGGCATCGCCGCGAGCACGGGACCGAAGATCTCGCGCTGCGCGAGCGCGCTCGTGTGGGGCACGTCGCGCAGGAGCACCGCCGCCTGGTAGTACCCCGTGCGCGAGGCCTCCGGGTGCACGGTGCCGGTGGCCGCGACGGGAATCCGTTCCTGCTCGGCCTGCAGGAGGAAGCCCTTCACCACGTCGTACTGCCGGCGGTTGACGAGCGGCCCCATCTCGAGCTCGAGCCCCGGCGGGCCCGCGCGGAGGCCGCTGAAGGTGGCCGAGAGCCGATCCAGCACCGTTTCGTAGATGCTGCGCTGGACGAGCAGGCGGCTGCCCGCCGAGCAGGTCTGGCCGGCGTTCTGCACGATCGCGTTCACGACCACCGGGAGGGCGGCGTCCAGATCCGCGTCCTCGAAGAGGATCTGCGGCGACTTGCCGCCGAGCTCCAGCGTGACGGGGCAGTGCCGCTTTGAGGCGGCCCCCGCGATGAGCCGGCCGGTGACGGTGGATC
>CAZLBU010000070.1:0-6811 GCA_964557815.1 uncultured Bifidobacteriaceae bacterium
GCAAGTTCCAGGTCGTCTCCTCGGCTTACCTGGGCAACGCCACCATCCCCGGCCTGGATCCGATGCGCGCCGCCGGGACCTTCGTCGTGGACACCGCCGCGTTCGACACCGCCGGCATCGACGTCACGCAGGCGCGCCCCTCCACCATCTCCGTCAAGAACGGCATCGTTCACATGGACGACGTGGTGTGGCGGGCGGCGGGGAGCCGGCTGACGCTCGGGGGCGGCGTGGACCTGACGAAGGACGAGGCCGCCGTGGACCTGAGCGTCACGGGTGTGGCGGTGCTGCGCGTCCTGTCGGCCTTCGTGCCGACGATCGCCTTCGACGGCACGGCCGACGTGGACGTGCGCGTGCAGGGCACGGCGGCGAGCCCCGTGCTGACCGGCCGGATGCAGTTGAACGGCGCCGAGATGGCCCTGTCCTCGCCGCGCCTCGTGGTGTCGGACCTCTCGGGGCCGATCGCGCTGGCGGGCGATCGCATCGAGCTGCGTGGGCTGACCGGCACGGCCAATGGCGGCACGCTCGTCACCGACGGCGGCGTGGTGTTGAAGGGGACCGAGATTGCCGACGCCGAGATCGCCGTGCAGATCGCCGGCATGGCCGTCGAGTACCCGCGCGGCCTGCGCAGCGAGATCGACGCGCTGGTGACCTACAGCATCGAGGACACGGGCCCGCAGGTCGTCGGCGACGTCCGCGTGCTGCGGAGCTCCTACACCGAGCCCATCAGCCTGGCTGCCCTGGCCACGGCCACCACGACGCGCACAGCGGCCGCGAGGTCGGCCCTCGACGACATCCGCCTGAACGTCGCGGTGACGACCGTCGAGGACATGCGCGTGGACAACAACTACGGCCGCTTCGAGGGCGGCGCGCAGGTGCGGCTCGTGGGCACGGTGGGCGAGCCCGGGCTGACGGGCCGGGCCACGTTGCGCGAGGGCGGCACGGTGTACGCGGCGGGACGCACGTTCACGATCAACCGCGGGAACGTCTCGTTCACGAACCTCGAGCGCATCGAGCCGGACCTCGACATCCAGGCCCGGACGCGCGTCAGCGGCCAGGGCGAGGTGACGCTCACCGTTCAAGGCACGCCGCAGCAGATGTCGGTCGACCTCTCGTCCAGCGAGGGAGGGAGCCGCGAGGAGATCGCCACGGCGCTCTTCGGCGGCGGCGTCACGACCGGCAACGCGTTCACGCTGCTCTCGGGCGAGCTGCTCGGCGTCACGGGGCAGCGCCTCGGCCTGGACGCGCTGCGCCTCGATGTCGGAGGGTCACCGGACGAGTTCCGCGAGGATCCCGGGCAGCTCCAGCAGGATCTCGACGACCCGGTGACCCGGCTCACGCTGTCGAAGCGGATCCGCGACAACGTCGAGTTCACGGTGTCGCAGAACCTGCGTGAGAACGGCAGGACCACCTTCGTGGTCAGCTATTTCCCCATTGGCAACTTCGAGGTGCGGGCCGTCTCCCGCGACAACTCGAGCTTCGGCCTCGGCCTGCGGCACCAGGTGACGTTTGGCGGCACCGGCGTGACGCGTCCCGAGGTCGTCCGTGCCGAGGTGCGCGTCGCCCGCGTCGAGTTCGAGGGCGAGCTCGCCCCGCTCAGCGAAGCCGGCCTGCGCGAGATGATTCGCGTTCGCGCGGGCGAGGCCTTCAGCTTCTACGACTGGCAGCAGGACCTCGACGCCCTCACCGCAGCGTACGTCGATCGTGGGTACTACGAGGCCCGCGTCAGAGGGCGCCGCGTCGACCAGCCGGACGGCTCCATTGTCGTGGTGTACGCCGTCAGCCGCGGCCCGGCGACGCGCATCGTCGTGGAAGGGGCGCAGATTCCCGCAGACGAAATCGGGGCCATCCGCGAGGCCTGGACCCGGGCCGTCTTCGACCGGTTCCTCGTGCAGGATGCCGAGAACCGGCTGCGACGCTACCTGCTGGCATCCGGATACGTCGATGGCCACGTACGAGGGGTGGTGGAGGTTGCCGACGACACCAAGACGCTGGACCTCACGGTCACCGAGGGCGCGCGCGCCGAGCGACGCGGCTTCCTCTTCCGCGGCAACGACGAGGTGTCATCGAGCGAGCTCGAAGCCGTGCTCGTGCAGTCAGGCCTCGAGCTGGAAGCCTGGATTGATCCCGACGCGGCGGCTCGCGCCCTGTCCGACTTCTACCGGGAAGAGGGGTTCCTCCAGGCGCGTGTCGAGGTCGCGGCCGCGCCGGAGGACAGGCCCGGCGCGCTCGCCTTCGAGATCGTGGAGGGGCCGCGGGCCGCGGTGGGCGACGTGCGCCTCGAAGGCGTGTCGGACGAGGAGCGGCCGCACATCGAACGCGCCATCGACATCGCGCCCGGCGAGCCGTACACCGCGCTCGGCCTCGACGCGGCGCGCGACCGGGTGGCGCGCCATTATCGGCAGCACGGCTTCAACAGCGTGCAGGTGACCGCGGCGGCGACGCCTGCCCCAGACGACGCGAGCGTGTCGCTCGCGTTCACCGTGGCTGAGGGCCCGCAGCAGGTTCTCCGCGAAGTGGTCACGACCGGCGCCACGCGCACGCGCGAGGGCATCGTCGATCGCGCGCTGCGGCTGCGCGTCGGGGAGCCGGTCAACCTCGAGGAATGGTCGATGGCCCGCAAGCGACTGTTCGACACGAACGTGTTCCGCGCCGTTGACATCCAGGCCGTGCCCATGGGCGAGCCCGTGGGCGGCGAGCAGGACGTGCGGGCGATGGTGACGGTCGAGGAGTACCCGCACTGGCGCTTTCGCTACGGCGTGCAGGGCGACCGGGAGCGGGAGGATCCCGTCGGAGGCGAGGAAGAGGGACGGCTCGCTACCAACATCGGCGCGATTGCCGAGATCCGGAACCAGAATCTGTTCGGCCGCGCGGTCACCGCCGGGGTGGCCGGGCTCGTCGAGAAGGACTTCCAGCGCGGGAACGTCTTCCTCTCGAACGCCAGTTTCTTCGGCCTGCCGGTTCGATCCGTCGTGTCCGCCTATCGGAGCCGAAGGAACCTGGACCCTCGCTACGTGTACGAGGAATTGGGACTGGGTGTCGAACAGCGATGGCGCCGGCGTCGTGTCGTGGAGATCACGTACGGGTACCGATTCGAGCGAACGCACACATACGATTCCGACCCGTTCGAGGATGACCCCCGGCCGCTGAACGTCTTCACCAACCTCGGCCGAGTGACCGCGGCCCTGCTAGTCGACCGCCGGGATGACCCGGTGAACTCGCTGCGGGGGACATTCTCATCCATCTCATTCGAGCAGAGCGCGCCGATACTGGGCGGCCTGTCGCTGTACACCAGGCTCCTGGCACAGCAGTACACGTTCGTGCCGCTTGGTCGCGTCGTGCTGGCGTCGAGAGTGGTCGCGGGTAGCGCCTTCGGTCGGGACGTGCCGGTATCCGGGAGCAAGCATCGCTTCTATGCGGGCGGCGGGAACAGCGTGCGCGGCTTTGCGGAGAACAAGTTGGGACCGCTCGACCCCATCTTCTATGAGCCGCTGGGTGGGACGAGCCTGATGGTCCTGAACCAGGAAGTGCGGTTCCCCATCTATCGCTGGATCCGCGGCGTTGGCTTTGTGGACGCGGGCAACGTCTTCAGCCCCGAGTCGCCCTTTGCCTGGAAAGATCTGCGAGTGGGTTACGGGGCGGGCCTGCGCGTGGACTCCCCTGTGGGCCTGCTGCGCGTGGATTTCGGCATTCCCGGTTCAACCCTCCGTACCTCCAGCCGCTCTGCGAACCAGATCTCGAGCGGCCGGTGGTACTTCGGGATCGGCCACGTGTTCTAGGCGCTCCGTCCGGGCTCCCCGCTACTTCCGCAACGCCCTCAGGATTGCCATTGCCGCAGCGCGATCCGGCGAATCGGGCGCCAGGCGCACGAAGTAGTTGAAGTGCTCCGCGGCCTTCGAAGCGTTGTGCGCCCTCTGGAACGCCTGCCCGGCGTAGTAGTGGGCGTAGGCGAAGTCGGGCTTGATCTCGGTGGCCCGGGCCAGTGCCTGCGAGGCCGTCCCAGCGTCGTCTGCGCCAAGGGCGGATAGGCCGAGCTGGTACTGGAGATAGGGATGATCCCCCGACATCTCGACGGCCCTCTGCGCAGCTGCCACGGCTTCACCGTAGTTGTGCTCCAGCATCGCCACGCCCGAGGCGCCAACCTCACCCCATGCGCCTCCCTGTTCCTGCAGCCGGCGATACTCCGCTGCGGATGCGGCGCTGTTCTCCATCTTCAGGAACGCCAGCGCCGCCCAGTAGGTATCTTCCGGCGTGGCCGCGCGCCCTTCAGCGGCGCGATCGACCAGGGCCTGGTACTGGCCGGTCTCGTAGAGCTGCTGCGTCGAAGGCTCCTGCGCCGACAGGCCCACGGACAGTGCGACGAGACCGACGGCCGACCACTTTGCGACACGAAGTACCGGCATGATGAACCTCTCTGATGAGAATTGTGCAATGACCGTGCCGGGGCGTGCGGTCAGTTATACTGGGTCGGCCCCGTGAAGCAGCCCGGGTCGAGTCCCTTTTCCTACAGTCCCTGTGTCACCGGCTTCCCATGCGGCCCGACCTTCCGGCACCCCCGGTCCGGTCGAGCCCACCAGCGCCTCCCGGGCGCGACCCTGGATCCTCCTGCTCCTGGTAGGAGTGGGCATCCTGGCGGTGCCCCTGTCCCTCAGGCCGCTGAACCGCGCGGTCGTTGGCGACCTGCCCCCGCTCGGCTACCTCCCCTCCCTCGAAATTAGACGTCCCCACGATCCCTTCCGTGCCGAGGCCATTGACGAGCTGCGGCGAGGCAATCCGGCGTGGGTGTTCATCGGCGACTCGATGATGGGGACGCGGATCGACCCGGAGCACCTGGGGCGCATCTCCACGACCGGCGACGAGCTCGTCGCCTTCCTCTATCACGCGGCCACCGGGCCCGCGTGGTGGTATCTCGCCTTCAAGAACCAGCTGGTGCCGAGCGGCGCGAAGCCGCGCATGACGTTCATCTTCTTCCGCGACACGAACCTCACCGACACGATGTTCCGCCTGGAGGGCCAGTACGGCCGTGCCCTGGACGCCGTCGCCACCGGGTCGGAGCCCGAGCTCGACCGGCTCGTGGCCGAGCACCGCAAGGGCGACTGGTACCGCACCCATCGGGTGATCGCAAATGCCTACCAGACCGACGTCGCCACCGCGTGGGTGGAGCCGGCCATCCGGCGCTGGTGGGTGCGGCGCCAGTTCCCGGCGCCGGGCGCGGCCGAGGGCTTCGAGTGGAACGTGGACCAGATCTTCTCGGTGGACACGTTGCGCCACGACGTGGGCGCGGACTTCGCGGCGTCGGACACGACCGGCAGGCCCGATTTCCACCGCGACCTGCCCACGTCGGTCCTTCCGCTGATCATGAAGCTTTCCCGGGAGCACGGCCTGCCGGTCTGTTTCGTCCGCGTGCAGCGGCGGCCGGTCGGCAACCGCCCGCCCGAGCAGTCACCGGAGCTCGTGCGTTACGTGGCCGACCTGAAGGCCTGGCTCGAGGCCAACGGCGCCCTGTTCCACGACGACACCGGCGATCCCGAGATGACGCTGGATCTCTACCGTGACGGCGATCACGTGAACGATCGCCGCCGCTACACGGAGATCTTCCGGAAGCGGCTCGATCCGCTGTTCCGATGATCTTCCACAGCCTCGACTTCCTCGTCTTCTTCGCGGTCGTCGTCTCGATCTACTGGCGGCTCTCGCATCGCTGGCAGAACATCTGGCTTCTCGGCGCCAGCTACGTGTTCTACGGGTGGGTGCATCCCTGGTTCGTCATCCTGATGCTGGTGTCCACCACGGTGGATTACTGGGCGGCACAGCGGATGGAGGAGGACCCCGGGCGGAAGAAGGCGTACCTCTACGCGAGCCTCGCGGTGAACCTCGGCATGCTCGGGGTGTTCAAGTACTTCAACTTCTTCGTCGACAACGTGCGCGAGGTGCTCGCCACCGTCGGCCTCGACGTGTCGCCGCCGGTCCTGGAGCTGGTGCTCCCGGCCGGCATCTCGTTCTACACGTTCCAGGCGCTCAGCTATACGGTAGAGGTCTACTGGGGGCACATGAAGGCGCGGCGGAACCCGGTGGACTTCGCCCTCTTCGTGGCGTTCTTCCCGCACCTCGTGGCCGGGCCCATCATGCGGGCCATGAACCTGCTCGTGCAGGTGGAGCAGCCCCGGACCTGGAGCACCGACCGGGCGCGCAACGCGGTGCTCCTCATCGTCTGGGGCTTCGTCAAGAAGCTGGTGGTGGCCGACAACGTGGGCGTGATCGCCAACCGCGTGTTCAGCCACCAGGACCCGTCGTTCGAGATGCTGTGGGCGGGCGTCTTCGCCTTTGGCCTGCAGATCTACGCGGACTTCTCGGCCTATTCGGACATTGCCCGCGGCACGGCCCGGTGGTTCGGATTCGAGCTGATCCTGAACTTCAACCACCCCTACATCGCCCATAGCCCCACCGACTTCTGGCACCGGTGGCACATCTCGCTCTCGACCTGGTTCCGGGACTACCTGTACATCCCCCTGGGCGGCAACCGCGTGCCGGCGCTGCAGCGCGAGGCCAACCTGATGGCCACGTTCCTCGTTTCCGGCCTCTGGCACGGGGCCAGCTGGAACTACGTGCTTTGGGGCCTGTACCATGGCACACTAGTAGTAGTCACGCGGACCGTCGGGCGGCTCCTGGGGCTTCCCGCGAAGTGGCCTGGTCCGCTGGCGATCGTCCAGATCGTCCTGACCGTATCGGCAGCGTTCGCCGGCTGGCTGTTCTTCAGAGAGACCAACCCCGACTTCCTGCGCCGATGGCTCGTGCTCTCCCCGGCCGAGAGCACGAT
>CAZLBU010000070.1:6821-10977 GCA_964557815.1 uncultured Bifidobacteriaceae bacterium
GTCCTGGCGGCCACATGGGGTGTGCCGCTGTTCCTGGACGACCTGTGGACGCTCGGACGCGAGCGGGGCGTGCGCCTCGTTCGGTGGGCCGAGTCGCGCTGGGAGGCCCTGGGCCCCGCCAGCGTGTCCCGCGCGCTGCTGCAGGCAGCGGCGGCCGGAGCGATGGTGACGCTCATCCTCGTGCTGAGGAGCCGCGTTTCCCTCGACTTCATCTACTTTCAATTCTAGGAAACAGGGACCAGGAAACAGGGAACAGGGATCAGGGATCAGGGATCAGGCCCAAGACCCAAGACCCAAGACCAGGAATGTCAATGTCCGAACAGAAACTCAAGATTGCGGTCTTCATCGACTTCGACAACGTCGAGATAGGCGTCAAGACCACCCTCGGCCTCCAGTTCGATATCGGCGCGGTGCTCGAGGCCATCAAGGAACGCGGTGAGATCGTCACCAAGGTCGCCTTCGGCGACTGGAAGCGCTCGGGTGACTATGGCCGCGCGATGTCGAATCACGCGGTGCGGCTCGTGCAGCGTGTGATGACGCCCGGGGGCGACAAGAACGGCGCCGACATCAACCTGGCGCTCGACGCGCTGGAGATGGCCTTCACCCACGCGCACATCAACGCCTTCGTCATCGTGGGCGGCGACAGCGACTTCATCACGCTGGTCGAGAAGCTGAAGCAGTACGACCGCAAGGTCTTCGTCGTGGGCGGCCGGTCGTTCACCAGCCAGGTGATGCAGAAGAACTGCACCGAGTTCATCGCCTACGAGAACATCGTGCCCGACCGTCGCCCGCACCGCCAGGAGCGTGGCGAGCGGCCCCGCGTGGCCACCGGTTCGCAGGCCATCGACGGTGCGGTGCCACTGGTGAAGCGGGCGCTGAAGGTGCTGGCCGACCGCGAGGTCACCCCGCAGCTCGGGCTGCTCAAGAGCACCCTGCTGCAGCTCGACTCGTCGTTCTCGGAGCGCGATTACGGCTCCGGCAGCTTCCGCGATTTCGCCGACAAGCTCGCCGAGCACGGCATCGTCACTCTCAAGCACCAGGGCCGCAGCACCCTCGTGGAGCTCGTGGAGGGCGCCGAGGCAGCCGCGCCCGTGACGCCGATCGAGGGGACCGCCGCGGCTCTGGCGGCACCGGCCGGCGAGGAGCTCACGGAGGGGGCGCCCGCAGAGCTGCAGGCGCCCGCGGTGCACGCCCGGCGCCGGAACGGCGATGAGACGCGACGCGGACACGAGGACGATCAGCACGGAGCGCTGGGACCTCAACACTCCGGAGCGCCGGGACTTCAGTCCCGGCGCGAGACCGTGGATGCCGCCTCGCTGGGCGAAGGCGTGGCCCTGGTGCGTCGGGTACTCACCGAGGGCGGTGCGCAGCCGCGGTGGCCGATGTACCCGCGACAGTTCAAGCAGTTCCTGCGCGCGGCGGACCCGACCTTCGACGAGCGCAAGTACGGGTCCATTGCCGAGTTGATGCGTGCGTGCCAGAAGGACGGCCTGCTGAAGCTGGAGCGCGACCGGCAGGGCGGCCTGCGGGTGTTCGCGGCCGCGGGGGGAGCGCCCCGCGTGTCGGTGCCGCACGGATGGTCCATCCTGGCTGGTGGCCAGCCAGGGGCGTCGGCGCTCGAGGAAACCGGCGAAGGGCCGGAAATCCCCGAGGACCTGCCGCCACCGGCCGCGGCGGTCAGCCACGAGCTGCCGGACGATGACATCGGCAACCGGATCGTCGGCGGCGCCGTGGACGTCACGCGCGAGATGATCGGGGGCGTGGGTGGCAGCCGCATGCCGCTGCCCTTGTCGGACGACGATTCGCAACCCGAGGGGGGCGAGCTCCAACCGCCCGCGCCGAAGGCGAAGCGGGCTCGCAAGACCGCCGCGAAGAAGACCACCGCCAAGCGGACGACGACGCGGAGGAAAAAGGAGTAAGACCCGCCGCGTGCTTCGGTCGGCGGGTGGGCCTTCGGTGGGCCGCGCTTCGCGCGGTGGGATGGCGGCCTTCAGCCCCGGCGGCCGCGGTCAGTACACCGTCTCCACGTAGCCGTGCTCGCGCGTCCACTGGATGCGTCGCAGCATGTCGCGCCGGCCGGGTGAATGGAAGAAGACGAGAATCTCGTCGAAGCGCGGCGGTTCGCGTTCGATGATGGTCCTCGCCGTCGCCAGCGCATCCTCGGAGTCGCGGGTTTCGACCTGGAGGACCAGGACGCGGTGTGCCGAGACCCGATCGACGATGCTCCAGCGCGGCCGCGAGGGAGGACCCAGCGAGAGCGTCACCCAGGCGAGCCCTCCCGTCACGATGGCGGCCGCCAGAAGCCGTGAGACCACGGGCGCGAGCACGGAAGTACGATACCAGCCCGCGGCACCCCCAAGAACCCAAGAACCTCCGAACCCCAGAACCCGAGAACCCCAGAACCCGAGAATGCTCCACGTCACCAACGGCTCTGTCGCTCTCTCCCGCCTGCACGATCTCGGTGTCCCGGGCCGTATCGTGCCCTGGGACGACGTGCTGCACGAGGGCCCTGTGCCGGCAGGCTTGAGCCACGCGGCGCTCCGTCGCGTCCGGGCGGAGTTCCTGGCGATCGACTGGGGCGATGCCGCGGAGATCGAGCGCTCGCTGGCCGCTCGCGACGCGGCGCTGGCCGAGGCGACGGCCGGCGACGAGATCGTGCTGTGGTTCGAGCACGACCTCTACGACCAGCTGCACGTGCTCCAGGTGCTCGCTCAACTGGAGTCAATCCGACCCCCGCGCCCCGGCGCGCGCGTGACCGCGATTCTCGCGGACGACTACCTGGCCGCGCAGTCTGACGAGCAGCTGGCGGCGTGGTTCGCGGCGCGGAGGCCGCTTGGCCCCGAGCAGTGGGACGCCGCCGCCGACGCCTGGACCCGGTTTCGCGCGCCGGAGCCCACCGGGCTGGCCGGCTTCGCCCATCCAGGCGCGTGGCCTTCACTGAGAACGTCCGTCCGACGGCACCTGCAGCAGTTCCCGTCCGCCCATGACGGCCTGTCCCGCACCGAACGGCAGACGCTCGCGGCGGTCGCGGGGTCGCCGCTCACCGTCCGCGAGACGTTCCGCGCCGCGAACCACGCCGTGGAGCAGGCGATCTTCATGGGGGACGCGGGCTGGTGGTCGCACATCCACCGCCTCGTCGTCGCGGCACATCCGCTCATCCGCGTCGCGGGCGAGCGACCTTCGGGTTGGCACGATCCGGATTGGTGGCGCGACGAACCGTCGGCCCCTCGGCTGGAGCTGACGGAGAGCGGCCGGCGGGTGCTCGCCGGCGAACTGGACCACGTGGCGCTCAACGGCATCGACCGTTGGCTGGGCGGCGTGCACCTGGTGGCGCCGCCGGCCTCAACGGGCGCGAAGCCCGACCCCATCTGGCGCTGGAACGACCGCGACGCCTCGGTCCTCCGCACCTGATCGCACCTGCCGCACCTGATCGCACCTGCCGCACCTGATCGCACCTGCCGCACCTCATTTACAATTCTTCCTGCCTTGTCCACGACTTACACAGCCAAAGACATCACGGTCCTCGAGGGCCTCGAGCCGGTTCGCAAGCGTCCCGGCATGTACATCGGCGGCGTCGGCGCCGCGGGTCTGCACCACCTGGTCTGGGAGGTGCTGGACAACTCCATCGACGAGGCCATGAACGGCCACGCCGCGAACATCCGGGTAACCCTTCACAAAGACGGCTCGTCCATCACCATCGAGGATGACGGGCGCGGCATCCCGGTGGACGTGCACCCGAAGACGAAGAAGAGCGCCCTCGAGGTGATCTTCACGGTGCTTCACGCGGGCGGGAAGTTCGAGGCCGGCAACTACAAGACGGCCGGCTGATCGACCTGGCGCCGATCGGCAGCCGGCATGCGAGCGTGGTGAATGCGCTCTCGCGCGAGCTGGTGGCCACGGTGCGCCGCGACGGCGCGCAGTGGGAGATGAGCTTCAAGCAGGGCAAGCCCACGGGCGCTCTCAGGAAAGCGGGCCCTGCGCGCGGCAGCGGCACCACCGTGTTCTTCAGGCCGGACCCGACCATCTTCCCGAAGGTGGAGTTCGAGGGACAGATCATCCGCGATCGGCTGGAAGTAGCCAGCTACCTGCACCGCGGCGTCAAGATCACATTCGAGGACGAGCCGGCCGGCCGCAAGGACGTCTTCCAGCACGCCGA
>CAZLBU010000071.1:0-10869 GCA_964557815.1 uncultured Bifidobacteriaceae bacterium
GTGGTGAAGTTCGAGAACCTCACCTGGGTCGAGCGCGCCAACAACCAGGGCGGCACCGACCTCATCGTCATGAACCGCAACGGCCACATCGTCGTCCGCGACGAGAAGGGCCACGACCGCGAGCGGTACGAGGTCGTCTACGGCGCCCACCTGAAGGTGAAGGACGGGCAGACCGTCGAGAGCGGCACGGTGCTGGTGGAGTGGGATCCCTACACCTTCTCGATCCTCACCGAGGAGAAGGGCCAGGTCCGCTTCAAGGACATCATCGAGGGGGTCACCGTCCACGAGGCCGTGGACGAGGTGACGGGCCTCTCGCGCTACATCATCGTGGACTCGCCGGACGAGAAGAAGCAGCCGACGATCGAGATCCGCGACGCCAAGGGCACGGTGATTCGCAAGTACATCATGCCCGTGAGCGCCCACCTGATGGTCAGTGACAGCGAGGAGGTCCGCGCCGGCGACGTGCTGGCGAAGATCCCGCGCGAGACCACCAAGACCAAGGACATCACGGGCGGCCTGCCGCGCGTGGTGGAGCTCTTCGAGGCCCGCAAGCCGAAGGATCCGGCCGTCATCAGTGAGATCGACGGCGCGGTGAAGTACGGCGGCGTGGTGAAGGGCCAGCGCAAGATCCTCATCGTCCCCGACGACGGGACGGCCGAGGCGCGGGAGTACAGCATCCCGCGCGGCGTGCACGTCAACGTCCAGGAGGGCGAGCGCGTGCGCGCGGGGGATCCCCTGATGGACGGCCCGAGCAACCCGCACGACATCCTGCACGTGCTGGGGGAGAAGGAGCTGCAGAAGTACCTGGTGAACGAGATCCAGGAGGTCTACCGGCTCCAGGGCGTGAACATCAACGACAAGCACATCGAGGTGATCACGCGCCAGATGATGCGGTGGGTCCGCGTCGAGGACGTGGGCGACACCGAGTTCCTCGTGGACGAGCAGGTGGATCGCTTCCGGTTCATGGAGGAGAACGAGCGCGTCATCGCGGCCGGCGGGCGCCCCGCCACCGCGCAGCCGCTGCTGCTCGGCATCACCAAGGCGTCGCTCTCCACCGAGTCGTTCATCTCGGCGGCGTCGTTCCAGGAGACCACGCGCGTCCTCACCGAGGCCGCCATCTCCGGGAAGATCGACTACCTGCGCGGGCTGAAGGAGAACGTGACCATGGGCCGGCTCATCCCGGCGGGGACGGGCTTCTGGTGGTACCGGCACGTCCAGATTCCGCCGGACGAGCCGCCGCCGCCCATCCAGCAGCCGAGCGACGAGGACGTCGACTTCGACCGCGAGATGGAGTACCTGGTCGAGCCCGAAGAGGCGCTCGGCCCCGGCATCGGCGAGGCGGAATAGTCGTCGACCTTCGAACTCCAGTGGCAGGGGCGGGCCGGCGAGGCCCGCCCTTGCTTTGTACCGGACCGGCCGCTAGTCTACTTCGCTAACCCCTGGGCCACAGGGACTGTCGCCCCTCGTCAGTGACCGTTGACGCCTCCGGGGGGGGGGTACGATACCGTTGTTGCTGCCCCCCTCAGCGCGAGGTCGGACACCCATGGCTCGCAGTGATGAGGGAACCCGCAGTCCGTTTAATTCAGCCGTTGCCCACCGATCGACTGTGGTCCGTCAGGGGACTGACCGGCGACGGCAAGTGAATCTCTGGCTAACCGACGACGACTTCGCATTCCTGCGAGAGCTCGCGCGTGAGCGCGAGCAATCCGTTTCTGGGCTGCTGCGCCGCGCGATCGCGGTATGGCGACAAGCGCGTGCCCGCCCGGCAGATCGGGATCCTACCACCGTGGTACGGCGCGTTGACACTGCTCGCCCACTCCAGGACACTCAATCGCGAAGACGAAAGAGAACCTGATGGCTTGGCAGGCATGAGTTCCTGGACGGATGGCAGACAGGAGGCGTTGACATGAAGGCGGTCGCGAAGGTGAGGTTCAGCGTGATCCTCTGCGTTCGGATGGTACTCGTCGCGTCGGCCCTGCTTGTGCCACGAGACGGCGAGGCGCAGTATTCCGGCTATGTGGAGATTCTCGAAGGATCCGTCATCTGCAGGCAAGGCTTGCTGGGAGAATCGTCAGGGCCGCTGCTTGCCTACGACGCTTGGCTGAAGGACCCCCGCAACACGACGGTCGCCACCGACGAGAAATGGACGTATAGCTATCGCCTGGATGGGCAGTACTCGGCGGAACCGCAGACTAGCGGGACCTACACGTGCTTCGCCAACTTCAGTGCGAACGGCACCTACCTCGGGCAGTTACAGCAATCCAGATTCATCAACAACTGCGGCGACGAGCGCGGAAACATCATCAAGGAGTATCACGATCAGCAGCTCAACCTGACCCCAACATGCGCGAGCTTCACCCAGTCCGTTCCTGGCGCTAGCCACTACTCATTCGGACAATGGAACTCCGGCTCGTATTCATGGGCTCTCTTGGAAGAGACCGTGACGTCAAACACCTATTGCGTGGTCAGCAACTTCGGGTCGACTCCCAGCTTCAGCAGCGGCTATCGAAACCCCGTCCATAACCTAGCAGTAGGCGGCGCTCCGAATAGTCGACATGTTCACGGAGATGCCGTCGACCTTCACACGCCTGCAGCGCCCGACAATTCCGCCTACGATCTCTTGCGTCACTTGGCGAAGAACGTCGGCTGCGGCTACGCATGTGTAGAGCCGCGCAGCATTTCACCAGCGCACTACCATGGCGACTATCGCGGGTCGTGCCCGACTGGGTGGTAGGCGGATCTCTTTAGGAGGGCACCCATGTTGTCGACGTCTGCTTCGGCCGTGAGCGTCGCGATACTCGGTGTGCTGGTCGTGGACGGCCAGAGCTTGGACACACGAGTGACCTCGCCGATCGTCGCGACTCGTGCCGCCGCCGTCGAGGAGCTCGTCAGTCAGGTGGAAGCTGTTCCCTCACGCTTGCAGGACGAAGCATTGCAGGCGACGGTTGTGGGACTGCTGGAAGCGGAGAATGCTGTGGTCGCGCAGAACTATCAGACCTTTCTGCAGACGAAGGCGACGAGTCTCGACGAAGTCTATGCCGAATACTACTCCCGCGTCCTTGGGCTCGCGGACAGGTTGCGGAAGGAGTCGCCGCCGCGAGATGCGGCGCTCCTGGCGCGGCTACTCAACGCGCTCGTCATGGGTTCTTATAACCCGGACTCGGCTTTCGCCGCCGGTCTCGCGCTCGAGGGTGATGCCATCGTACCAATCGTTCTGGCCATGGCCAGCTCGCCGATAGGCCCTTCCAGGTGGAATGCCTACGCTCTCATGGCCGGCATGTCGTCCGGGCAGGACGCCGGCCGACTGGCCGTGCCTCTATCCGCGGAGTCCCAGGTGGCCATCCGTCGAGCAGCCAGGGAGGGTCTTCTCGACCCGGCTCCGGACGTTCGAATCTGGGCTATTGCCGCCGTCGTGGCCGTTCGGGATCGCGAAGCCATTCCGCTCCTTCGGCAGCTGGCCCTGACGGACCCGGATCTCGACAAGGGCCCCACGCCGTATTCAGTACGCTCAGCCGCGGCGGCGGCCATTGAGAAGCTTCGCTGAGGGATGCCGAGAAGGCGCTGCAGAAGTACCTGGTGAACGAGATCCAGGAGGTCTACCGGCTCCAGGGCGTGAACATCAACGACAAGCACATCGAGGTGATCACGCGCCAGATGATGCGGTGGGTCCGCGTCGAGGACGTGGGCGACACCGAGTTCCTCGTGGACGAGCAGGTGGATCGCTTCCGGTTCATGGAGGAGAACGAGCGCGTCATCGCGGCCGGCGGGCGCCCCGCCACCGCGCAGCCGCTGCTGCTCGGCATCACCAAGGCGTCGCTCTCCACCGAGTCGTTCATCTCGGCGGCGTCGTTCCAGGAGACCACGCGCGTCCTCACCGAGGCCGCCATCTCCGGGAAGATCGACTACCTGCGCGGGCTGAAGGAGAACGTGACCATGGGCCGGCTCATCCCGGCGGGGACGGGCTTCTGGTGGTACCGGCACGTCCAGATTCCGCCGGACGAGCCGCCGCCGCCCATCCAGCAGCCGAGCGACGAGGACGTCGACTTCGACCGCGAGATGGAGTACCTGGTCGAGCCCGAAGAGGCGCTCGGCCCAGGGATTGGCGAAGCGGAGTAGCACGAGGGTTCGCACGGACGTTCAACGCAGGAACGTTCAAAACACGGGGGGTTCAAGGCACGGTCGGTGCCTTGAACCCCTTCGCGCTTTTTGAACCCATTCGTGCTTCGAACCTCCGGGCTTCGAACCTCCGTGTTTTGAACCTCCGTGCTTCTCCTACCGTGGCAACCCCAACGCCACCAGTGCGGGCACGTCGCGCGGCGTGTCACCCTGCACGGTCAGCGCGATGTACTGTCGTCCCTCCAGCATGTAGGTCATCGGCGTGCCGATGGCGATGCCCGGCAGGTCGGCGGACGCGAGCTCGCGTCCGCTCGCCTTGTCGAGCGCCACGAGGCGAGGCCCGCCGGAGCTCCCACCCGTCGTGAGCGCGTACACGAGCATCGTCTTCGTGGCCAGCGGCCCGCTGTAGGTGCTGTCGCCGCCGAGCGGCGGCAGGTCCAGCCCTGTCAGCTGCGGCAGGTTGCGGATGCGCCGGCCTTCCCCGGCAGGAATCATCCACGCGTGCTCGCCCGTGTTCATGTCGATCGCGGTCACGCGCGAGTAGGGCGGCTTGAGGAGCGGCAGGCCCTGCGGCATCTGCGGGCTGCGCCCGGGCACCTGCATGTAGAGAAGGTTGCTGTTCAGGGCGGGGTCGGGCTTCGACAAGGTGAAGGCCGCGAAGCCGTTGCGCGAGGGCACGTAGAGCATCCCCGTCTCGGGATCTACGGCTGCCCCCGACCAGTTGGCCCCGCCCACCGACCCCGGCCGCGCGATGGTGCCCTCGAGCGACGGCGGCGTGAAGAGCGGCCCCATCCGGAAGCCCTTCACCGCTTCCTGCGCCATCAGGCGCAGTGCAGGCGTGAAATCGACCAGGTCGTCCATCGTCACGCCCTGGTACTCGACCGGTGCGGGTTTCGAGGGGAACGGCTGCGTCGGCGCCGCGCGCTCGCCCGGCACGTCGGACGGCGGTACCGCCTTCTCGACGATGGGCCAGACCGGCTCGCCGGTCAGCCGATCGAACGTGTAAACGAAGCCCTGCTTGGTGACTTGCGCCACCGCCTTGATGCGCTTCCCGTTCACCGTAATGTCGAGCAGGTTCGGCGCGGCCGGGTTGTCGTAGTCCCATAGGCCGTGGTGCACGGTCTGGAAGTGCCAGACGCGACGGCCGGTTTCCACGTCCAGGCAGAGCAGGCTCTCGGCGAAGAGGTTGTTGCCGGGACGGTGGCCGCCGTAGAAGTCCGGCGCGGTGGTGTTGGTGGGGAGGTAGACGTAGCCCAGCTCCTCGTCCGCGCTCATCAGCGTCCACACGGTGACCTTGCCCGCGTGCTCCCACGAGCCGTCCAGCCATGTCTCGTTGCCGGGCTCGCCCGGGCGGGGGACGGTGTGGAACGTCCAGCGCACGCGGCCGGTGCGGGCGTCGTAGCCGCGGATGAAGCCCGGGATCTGCTCCTTCTGCGAGACGAGCGACGAGATGGACGCGGGCACGATGACGACGTCCCGCACGACGAGGGGCGGTGACTGGACGGAGTAGGTGAGCGCGTTGAGGTAGTCGCGCGTGCCCCGCAGGGCGCGCGGCAGCCCCTCCATCAGGTCGACGCGACCGTTCACGCCAAACCCGGGCACGGGTCGGCCCGTCTTCGCATCCACCGCGATCAGGTATCCGTCCCCCGTCCCCCAGAAGATCCGCTCGTCCACGCCGGCAGCGTCACGCCAGTAGGCGACGCCGCGCTGGTTCCAGCGGAGGCTCATCGTCGTCGTGCCGGCCTCGTAGCTGCGCGGGTTGTAGACCCACCTGGGCCGGCCGGTCCGCGCGTCCACGGCGGCGCCGATCGAGAGCGGCGTGTTGAAGTAGAGCGTGCCGCCGACCATCAGGGGCGTGGCCTTGAAGTTGCCGATGATGGGCGGCTGGTCGTCGCGCCAGCGTTTCGGGTCCAGGCGGCTCAGCTCCGCGAACACCGCGCGGGCGTCCGAGGTCCACTCGCCTCCACCGGGCAGGGTCATCGTGAGCACGCCGTCCGGCGACGGTGCGCGCCAGGCCACCTGGAGGGTCGAGAAGTTCTGCGGGGTGATCTGCTCCAGCGGCGAGTACTTGGTGCTGGCGAGGTCGCCACCGTAGGTGGGCCACTCGCCGGTGTCGGTGCCGGGACGCGGAGGCGGCGGATGGAGGGCGGCGCCGAAGAGGGCGAGACCTGCCAGCCACCCGAGCAGCTTCACGCGCGCATGGTAACACCGGGAAGGCGGCGCTGCGCGCCGTGGGCCGCTTCGCGCGGCGGGCCTGCGGTGGGCGCGGCTTCGCCGCGTTGGAATTGCGTGATTGGGGGAGTGGGGGATTGGGCGATTCGAGTCGCCCGTGCGGCCTCCGCGGTCCGAATCCCACGTGCCGGAGGCGCGCCCACGGCCCGGAGGACCGCCCACGGAACGCCCGCGGCGCGAAGCGCCGCGTGCTATGCCTCCGCTATTCCGGGTGTCTTCGCGGCGGCCTTGGCCGCCCTCTCGACGGCCGCGGAGCGCAGCATCCTGATGGCGGTGTAGAGCACCACGACCAGCACCAGCACCCGGAGCCAGAAGAGCGGAATCCTGTCGACCAGCGGGGCGGCAATCAGCACCGCAATCGGGCCGGCCACGAGGAAGGCGAGGGCGGTCCGGAGGTCGTACGAGCCCTTGCGGATGAACTGGATGCTTCCCGAGGGCATGAGGAACGCGCAGGCGCCCATCATGATGGGATACGAGACCCTCGGGTCCATGCCGAGCAGGCTGATCATGATCAGGCACGGCGCGTAGTAGCCGATGCCGAGCATCATCAGGGAGCCGAGCACGAAGGAGATCCCGACCGCGAGGCCGAGCTTGGCGCCGGACAGCCCGAGCGCGACGCCCGGTGCCGGCCCCTGTCCCGACATGGACAGCACCATCAGGCCCGACGCGACCAGGAGGGCCGAGCCCATGCCGATCTGCACCTGGCGCCTCGAGAACCCGGACACGATCCCGGCCCCGAAGAAGGCGCCGAGGACGGCGGCGGCGATGATGCTGACGAGCGTCAGGAACTCGACCTCGATGATCGTCATGAAGATGACGGCCTGGAACACCGTCGACATCACGTAGCCGACGTTCAGCGTGCCGGGGATCTTCTCGTCCGGCATGATGTTCCAGAGCTTCGACATCGACGTCGTCGTCGCGTAGGACCCGATTCCCAGGGTGTCGAAGAAATTGGCGATGAACGCCGCGACGAGGGCCAGCCCCCTCGGCTTGAGATCGCCGGGATGATGGTGCCGGCGCGGCTTCTCGCTCATGTACCAGAACACGTGATACGCAATGGCGATCACGATCAGCAGGGCGATCAGGATGGTCTTGGGGTCCATGTGTCCTGCGCGATTCTATCCGACGAACTTGTACCCCGACCCGTGAATCGTCAGGATGTGCTCCGGCGCGTGGGGTGCCCGCTCGATCTTCTGCCGGAGCTTGGCCACGAAGTTGTCGATGGTGCGCGTCGTGGGGAACTCCTCGTAGCCCCAGACCTCGTTGAGGATCTGCTCGCGCGTCACCACCTGGCCCGTGTGCTGCACGAAATAGCGCAGCAGCTCGAACTCGCGGGCCGTGAACTCCACGCGGGCCTTTCCGCGCCGCGCCTGGTGGAGCTTGAAGTCCACCTCGAGGTCGCCGATCTTCACCGAGTCAGCAGCGGGCCTCTGCTGGCCGGTGCGCCGCAGCACCGCGCGCACGCGCGCGAGGAGCTCGGTGATGGAGAACGGCTTGGTGACGTAGTCGTCGGCCCCGAGCTCGAGGCCCAGGACCTTGTCGGTCTCGGCAGACCGCGCCGTCAGCATCACGATGGGGGTCCCGTTGGCCCGAGCCCTGAGCTCACGGCAGACATCGAAGCCGCTCTTTCGCGGCAGCATGACGTCGAGGATGACCAGGTCGGGCGAGGCGGCCGCCGCCTTGGCGAGGCCTTCCTCGCCGTCGGTGGCCGTCACGACTTCGTACCCCTCGAGCTCGAGGTTGTCACGCAGGCCGAGCAGCATCTGCGGCTCGTCCTCGATCACCAGAATGCGCTTCATCAACGACTCCCTGAGCGGCCTGGATGGGGACGGGGAAGTGCAGCGTGAAGGTGGAGCCCTGTCCGGGCTCGCTCTCCACGCCGACATGGCCGCCATGCCCCCGCATAGTGTGATCCACGATGGCCAGCCCGAGGCCCGTCCCTTGCGGGCCGCCGCCCAGCTCGTGGTGCACACGGTAGAACTTCCGGAAGATCCTGCGCTGCTCGCGCCGCGCGATGCCGATGCCGTAGTCCCGGACCCGGATCACGACCTCGCCGTGAGCCGGCAACACGGTGACGTCGATGCGCCGCGCGTCCCCGGAGTACTTCATCGCGTTGGCCAGCAGGTTCTCGACCGCCCGCTCGACGGCCACTCCGTCCGCCATGACGGCCGGCAGGCCCGGCGCGACCGTGGCCGTGACCTCGAATTGCCCCTGCGCGAACTGACGATCCATCAGGCCCAGCACGTGCTGCACCAGGGCGCCGATGTCGGTCGGCTCGAGCGTGTAGGGGCGGAGCCCCGCCTCCATCCGCGAGAAGTCGAGCAGGTTCTCGATGAGGCGCGTGAGCTTCTTCGCTTCGCCGTTGATGATCCGGTAGTACTCCTGCGCCCGGTCCGCGCTTCGGACGCGGCCGAGCTCCAGGGTCTCGGCAAAGAGCTGGATGAGCGCGAGCGGCGTCTTCAGGTCGTGCGACACCGAGGCCACGAAGTTCGACTTGAGCTCGGCCAGGCGCACCTCGCGCGCGGCCGCGCCGGCGATGAGGAACACGCCGATGCCGAGTACGCCCGCCACGAGCAGCATCAGCGCGAACTGCGGCCGGGTGCTCGCGCTGACGATCTCGGGAATGGTCTGCTCGCCGTAGCTGGTTTGGAGGCGCCAGATCTCCCGGTGCGCCTCGTACGGCGCCGCGAACTCCAGCAGCTCCTTGTCGAAGAACACCAGCGGGAAGGTCCGTTCGTCCACGACGGTCCCGACGGCCCCACCCTCGGTGGGCACCACCATGTTTCCGTTGTCATCGGCCAGCGTGACCCGCAGGGGGGGGAAGCCGGCCGGCTGCTGCAGGGCCTTCAGGTGCGAGGCCACGAGCGTCGGGAAGTACTCGCGCCGCAGGCGCTCGGCGTCCACCGCGAAGGCGAGGAAGCTGGTCAGCTTTTCGCGCGCCTGCGTGGCCCATCGCAGCTGTGCCTGGATGTAGTGCTTCCGTCCGTGCAGTTCCTTCGTGAAGGCCACGATGGCGCGCTTCCTCGACGCGATGTCACGAAGGTCGTCGAGGAGCGTGCCGCCACCGTCGGGGTCTTCGCGAAAGCGCGCCGCACCCGCTGGAGCCTTCGAGCTGGCCTGGTCGAACACCAGCCAGCGCCCGGTCGGAGACCCCGGTTCGTCGGCGATCCAGATGAAGAACTCGTCGATGAAGGGGCTCTCCGCGAGCCCCTGCGTGAACACCGGGTCGATGAAGTCCAGGTCCAGCGGCTCGACACGGGCTCCGGGAATGCCCAGCAGCACGCTGATGTGCGGGCGCTTGAGCGCGTTCTCGAGCGACTTGGCCAGCCCGTCCGCCGTGTCGCTGCTCAGTTGTCGCAGGACGACAGCCGAGGTCTGTTCCAGGTCGTTCAACGAACGGGACTGGAAGTAGAAGAGGATCGCGACCGGGATCGCGACAACGACCGCCAGGCCCAGGGCCAGGCGGATGCCGCGATCGTGGATCATCTGGCTCACTGCGCTGGGACGCGTGCCGCTCATGCGCCTCCTTCAAGCTAGCTTCGACAACTCAGCCTTCAGCCAGTCGTGCACCTTCTGCCACCCTGCCAGCTCCGGCTTCTGGGTGACCAGGGCCCACAGGATGGCGCTGGTATCGGCCAGCAGCTGGCGGCGGTACTCACGAGGCACCGCGCCCGCGGCGCGCTGCAGCTCCGCCAGGGCTCCAGCAGCGTCGCCGGTGGCCAGGCGGCACATCGCCAGCCGTGACCCCTGCACCGGATTCCGCTCCGGATCCCGTGCCTGGCCCTGCCCGTACGCCGCGGCCGCCGCCTGATAGCGTCCCTGCAGGAACAGGGTGTGTCCCAGATTGTAATGGCCAAAGGCCAGATTCGGTTCGAGCTCGATCACGCGGCGGAACGCCGCCTCCGATTCCGGCAGGCGTCCCAGCTCGCGGGTGACCACGCCGACGTTGTTCACGGCCTGCGGGCTGTCGGGATCGAGCGCGAGCAGCCGCTCGAAGGCCTCCAGCGCCTCGGCGGGACGGTCCAGCTCGCCCAGCGTCGCGCCGAGATTGCCCCACGCCCCGCCGAAGGACGGCAGGCGCTCGGCCGCCGCCCGGAACGCGGCCGCGGCCTGTTCCATGTCGTCGAGCCGCAGCCACGTCTTACCGCGTTCGAAGCGGGGGGCAGCCCACGCGGGGGCCAGGGCGATGGCTTCGTCCAGATCCCGCGCGGCGCCGGCGAGGTCGTTGACCTCCTGGCAGGCACTGGCCGTCGCGATGAGCGCAGGTGCCGTGCGTCCGCTGCCGAGCGCCTCGACGCACCGGCGCAGGCGCGCCGCGGGATCGGCCTCGCGGAAGGCCGTGGCCAGCAGATTCCACGCCGCGTCGCCGCCGGCGCCTTCCTCGTGCGCCGCGGTGGCGGCGATTGGCTGCGTGGACGCCGACACGCCGCTCGCCGACTCCTCGACGCAGGCACCGGCGAAGATGCCCCGCCGCCGCAGGATCTCCTCCGCGTGTCGCGCCGCCGGCCCGCGCATGACTGT
>CAZLBU010000072.1:0-10868 GCA_964557815.1 uncultured Bifidobacteriaceae bacterium
TCCGTCTTGAACCAGGCCAGACCCTGTTCGTGTTCCTGCTTCCAGCGGTCCGCATAGGCACCGGACTGGATGTCGGCGAGGATGGCCTTCATGTTCTTCCGGGTCTCGTCGGTGACGATTCGCGGGCCCGCAGTGTAGTCGCCGTGCTCGGCCGTGTCGCTCACCGAGTAGCGCATGAAGCTGAGGCCGCCTCGATACATCAGGTCCACGATCAACTTCAGCTCGTGGAGACACTCGAAGTAGGCGACCTCGGGCTTGTAGCCCGCCTCGACGAGCGTCTCGAAGCCCGCGGTCACCAGAGCGCTCACACCCCCGCACAGCACGGCCTGTTCGCCGAACAGGTCGGTCTCGGTTTCCTCGGCGAACGTGGTCTCGATGACGCCTGCGCGCGTGCAGCCCAGGCCCTTCGCGTAGGAGAGGGCCAGCGCGCGCGCGGCGCCCGACGCATCCGCGTGCACGGCCACGAGCGCTGGCGTGCCGGCGTTCTCGAGGAAGACCTCGCGGACACGGTGGCCCGGCGCCTTGGGCGCCACCATGGCGACGTCTACGCCGTCCGGCGGCGTGATCCATCCGTAGCGGATGGCGAAGCCGTGGGCGAACATCAGCATCTGTCCCGGCTTGAGGTTGGGCGCGACCTGCTCGCGGAAGATCTTCGGCTGCTCGAGATCGGGCGCCAGGATCATCACCACGTCGGCCCAGCGCGTGGCGGCGGCGGCGTCGAGGGGGGCGAACCCGTCGCGAACGGCCGCGGCCCACGACCGGCCGCCCGGCCGGAGCGCCACGCGGACGTCCACGCCGCTGTCCCGCAGGTTCAACGCATGGGCATGCCCCTGCGAGCCGTATCCGATGATCGCCACGCGGCGGGCTCGGATCAGTTCCAGGTCGGCATCAGCGTCGTGAATCATCATCGCTCCACTCCTCCACAGCGAGCACGCCCACCTGCCGGCCGAGCAGCGCAACGACGCGCTGGGCCGTGCGATCCGTGCTCTCGAACATGATCGTGGCCTGCGCCGTCGTGCCATCCGGCGCGGCCACCGCGGTGAACGCGTCGGCGCGCACGCGCTGCCGGCGCAGGACCGAGGCCACGCGATCGAGCGCGTCAATGGCGTGGGCGTACCGCACGACCACGGTCCGGGAACGCAGCAGTTCGTCCATCACAGCAGGTCCGCGCCCGTCTCCACCAGCGGGGACCGCGGGGCATGAATCATCTCGTGGAGGGGCGCACCCGGTGACACCATCGGGTACACCGCGTCCTCCTGCTGCACGTGGAAGTCGATGAGCACGGGCCCCGCCGAGGCCCGCGCGTGGCGGATGGCCGCCATCGCCTCGCCGCGGGAAGAGACATGGACGCCCGGGAGCCCGTGCGCGTCGGCGATCTTGACGAAGTCGGGTGACGACAGCGGCGTCGCGCTGTAGCGGCGGTCGTGGAAGAACTGCTGCCACTGCCGCACCATGCCCAGGAACCCGTTGTTGATGATCGCGATGTTGATCTTCACGCCCTCCTGCACGAGCGTGGCCAGCTCCGCCTGGGTCATCTGGAAGCCGCCGTCACCGACGATGGCCCAGACCTCCCGGTCGGGTCGGGCGAGCTTGGCGCCGATGGCCGCGGGCACGGCGAAGCCCATCGTGCCGAGGCCGCCGGAGGTGATCCAGGTGTGCGGCTCGGAGACGCGGTAGTACTGGGCCGCCCACATCTGGTGCTGGCCGACATCGGTGACCACGAGTGCGCGACCCTCGGTGGCGCGCCAGATGTCGTGGATGACCTGCGCCGCCTGCAGCGGTCCCGGCTCGTCGATGCCGGTCAGATCGCGCACGGTGGGCCCGCCGCCGGCGAACGAACGGATGCGCGCCATCCACGCCTCCCGACGGGCCGGTGCGACGCGCGGGAGCAGGGCCTGCAGCACCGCCCGCAGGTCCCCCGCGATCGCCACGTCCGCCCGCACGTTCTTGTGGAGCTCGGCCGGGTCGATGTCGACGTGGATCTTCTTCGCCTTCGGCGCGTAGGACGCCAGTCGGCCGGTGACGCGATCGTCGAAGCGCATGCCGAGCGCGATGAGCAGGTCGGCATCCTGGATGGCCTCGTTCACCCACGCCTCGCCGTGCATGCCCATCATCCCGAGGTTGAGCGGGTGCGAGGCCGGCAGGGCGCCGATGCCGAGCAGCGTGACCGCGACGGGCAGGTGCGACCGCTCGGACAGCTCACGCAGCTCCTCCATCGCGCCGCTCTTGAGGATTCCATGGCCGGCGAGGATGACGGGCCGCTCGGCCCGTGCGATGAGGGCCGCGGCCTCCTCGATCGGCCACGCGTCGAAGGACACGGGGCCAGCGGTCCCGGCCGGCGCCTCGGCCTCCGCCCACGCGGTCAGCTCCTGCTGGGCGTTCTTGGTGATGTCCACCAGCACGGGCCCCGGGCGACCGGTGGTGGCCACGCGGAAGGCGTCGCGGATGGTGGGCGCGATGTCGTCGGCCCGCTGCACCAGGTAGTTGTGCTTGGTGATGGGCAGCGTGATGCCCGTGATGTCGGTCTCCTGGAAGGCGTCGGTCCCCAGCATCACCGCCGGCACCTGGCCCGTGATGCACACCAGGGGCGTCGAGTCCATCTGCGCCGTCGCGATGCCGGTGACCAGGTTGGTCGCGCCCGGGCCGGACGTGGCCAGCGCCACGCCCACGCGGCCGGTGGCGCGCGCGTAGCCGTCGGCCATGTGCGTCGCGCTATGCTCGTGCCGGACCAGCACGTGGCGGATGGGGTGATCCAGCAGCCGGTCGTAGGCCGGCAGGATGGCGCCGCCGGGATAGCCGAACACCGTGTCGACCCCCTGCTCGGCCAGGCACTTCCAGATGACGTCCGCTCCGCTCAACTTCATGGGTTACACCGCGTGGTAGGCGTGCTGGTGGTCGTGGATGTCGACGAGCGCGTGCTCGATGGCCTCGCCCATCTCGCGCGTCGAGAGGATGCGCTCGCCCGGGGCCGCGAGATCGCGCGTGCGGGCGCCGGCGGCCAGCGCCGTCTCGATGGCCCGTTCGAGCACGTCGGCCTCGTGCGGCCGCCGGCCCGTGAGGCGCAGCAGCATCGCCGCGCTGGCGATGGCGCCGATTGGGTTGGCCAGCCCCTGTCCCGCGATGTCGGGTGCCGACCCGTGGACCGGCTCGTAGAGGTCCACCTGCCCGCCGATGCTCGCCGAGGGCAGCACGCCCAGCGAGCCGGCGACCGAGGCCGCCTGATCGCTCAGGATGTCGCCGAACAGGTTGTCGGCGAGAATCACGTCGAAACTGGCCGGCGCGGTGGCCAGCCGCATGGCGCACGTATCGATGTAGACATGTTCGAGCGCGACGTCGGGATAGTCCCGCGCCACCTCGGTGACCACGGTCCGCCACAGGCGCGAGGTTTCGAGCACGTTGGCCTTGTCCGCCGAGGCCACGCGCCGCCGGCGTCCGCGCGCCAGGTCGAACGCCACGCGCGCGATCCGCTCGACCTCGGGCCTCGAGTAGACGAGCGTGTTGAAGGCGGTGTCCGGCGACGAGAACCCGCGCGGCTCACCGAAGTAGAGGCCGCCCAGCAGTTCACGCACGATGAGGATGTCGGCGCCCTGCACGCGATCCGCCCGAAACGGCGTGCGGTCCACCAGCGACGGGTGGCAGAGCGCGGGACGCAGGTTCGCGAAGCCGCCCAGGGCCCGGCGCAGGGCCAACAGGCCCGCCTCCGGGCGCTCGGCGGGCGGCCGGCCCTCGTACCGCGGGTGACCCACGGCACCGAGCAGCACGGCGTCGGCGTCCAGGCAGGCCGCCAGCGTCTCTTCGGGCAACGGCCGGCCGTGGCGCTCGATGGCCTCGCCGCCGATCGCGTGCGAGCTGAACTGCACGGGGTGCCCGTACAGATCCGCCACCCTGGTCAGGAGGCGTGCGGCCTCGGCCGTGACCTCGGGCCCGATGCCGTCTCCGGGCAGGAGCGCCACCTTCAGCGGCATGCGGCCTCCCGACCCTGCGCCGGCGCGGTCCGGCGCGCCGTGGCCGGAGTCGCCCCTCCGGCCTCTTCCCGGATGATCCCTGCCAACTGCTCGTCGTTCACCGTCTTGCTGCGATCGGCGAGGGCGGTGACACGACGGTAGACACGCTCGAGATCGACCTCGCCCAGCCGGTGACCCAGCGCGCGGCACCGCGCGTCGAGGCCGCGCATGCCGGAGTGCTTCCCGAGCACCAGCCGCGTGCCTGCTGCACCCACCGACTCGGGCCGCATGATCTCGTAGGTGAGCTCGTTCTTGAGCATGCCGTCCTGGTGGATGCCCGACTCGTGCGCGAAGGCGTTGGCGCCGACGACCGCCTTGTTCGGCGCGACGTTGACGCCCACGATGGAGGAGAGCGCCTGGCTCGTCGGTACCAGCCGCGTGGTAACGATGCCGGTGTCGTACGGCAGCGCTTCGCGGCGCACGTTCAGCGCCATCACGAACTCCTCGAGGGCAGCATTCCCCGCCCGCTCGCCGATGCCGTTGATGGTGCATTCCACCTGGCGCGCACCCGCCTGCACCGCGGCGATCGAGTTGGCCACCGCCAACCCCAGGTCGTTGTGGCAGTGTGCGGAAAGCGTGACGCCGTCTCCCACGCGATCCTGGACCGAGGTGAACATGCGCGTGATATCCGCCGGCAGGGCGTAGCCCACTGTGTCCGGCAGGTTGACGGTCGTGGCGCCGGCCTCGACCGCCGTTGCCGCCACGTCGCAGAGGAACGCCAGGTCGCTGCGCGTCGCGTCCTCGGCCGAGAACTCCACGTCGGGCGTCAGCGACCGGGCATGAGCCACCGCCTCCCGCGTCCGCGCCAGGCAGGTGGCCCGGTCGATCCGCAGCTTGTGCTCGAGGTGCAGGTCGGAGGTGGCCAGGAATACGTGGATTCGCGGCCGTCGGGCGCCCTGGAGGGCGGCCCAGGCCCGGTCGATGTCGCCGGTCACCGCCCGCGCCAGCCCGGCGACAACAGCCGACTTCACCGTGGCTGCCACGGCACGAACGGCCTCGAAGTCGCCATCGGAGGACACCGGAAAGCCGGCTTCGATGATGTCGGCCCCCAGGCGCTCGAGGTGCTCGGCCAGGCGCACCTTCTCCGCGGGCGTCATGCTGAAGCCCGGCGCCTGCTCGCCGTCGCGCAACGTCGTGTCGAAGATCCGTACTCGCGCTCGTCCGCTCATGGTCCCCCTGGCTCCAGCTCGAGTCTGGGGTGGGCGACCAAATAAGTCAAAGTAATAATCCCTATGGAATCATATGGGATGTCTTATAGTGTGGCTATGGAACTGTCCCAGCTGGAGGCGTTTCTCGCCGTCATTCGGGAAGGCAGCTTCTCGGCCGCGGCCAAGGCCCTCTACCGCACACAACCCGCCATCAGCCAGACCATCAAGCGCCTCGAAGACGAGGTGGGACGGCCTCTGTTCGACCGCGCGTCGCGCCGCGGGCTGCTGACCGACGCCGGCCGGGTCCTGGCCGTGCACGCCGAGCGGCTGATCAACTTCCGCCAGCAGGCCCTGGCCGCGCTCGACGATGTGCGGCAGCTCCGGTCAGGCCGGCTGACGCTGGCGGCCAACGAGCTGACGTGCCTGTACCTGCTCCCGCTCCTCCATGAGTACCGCAGGCTCTACCCCGACATGAACATCACGGTGCAACGGGCGCTGGCCAGCCGCATTCCGGGCCAGGTGATGGACTACGGGGCGGATATCGGCGTGGTCACCTTCAGGCCCGACCTCGACATGCTGACGTCGATCGTCGTCTACCGGGACGAGCTGGCGTTCGTGGTGCCGCCGTCCCACCCCTTTGCGCGGCGCGCAAAGGTCAGCATCACGGAGCTGGCACGCGAATCGTTCGTGGCGCATCACGTGGCGTCGCCCTACCGCCACAAGGTGATTGAGACCTTCCAGGACAAGCGCGTGCAGCTGCAGATGCCGGTCGAGATGCCCACGATCGACGCCATCAAGAAATTCGTCGCCATGGGCAACGGCGTGGCCCTGCTGCCGGCCATCTCCGTCGAGTCCGAATTGGCGAGGAAGGAACTGGTGCGTGTGCGCGTGCCCGACCTGGCGTTCGAGCGCAAGCTGCGCCTGGTGCACCGCCGCGATGCGACGCTCTCTCACGCGGCCCAGGCGTTCCTGGCGGTGGTGGAGGCGCAGACCGCCGTGCGCAAGGGAAGGTTTGCGTTCACGGCTGAGCGATAGGTTATACTTGGAGCTTCCTGCCCACGGGCAATAGCCCGGAGGGCCGCTCTCGAGCGGCCAGACATGCGGAAGTGGCGGAATTGGCAGACGCGCTAGCCTCAGGAGCTAGTCCTGGCAACAGGGTGGAGGTTCGAGTCCTCTCTTCCGCACCATCCCCTCGCCGTGGGGGAGCATCGGGCGGCAAGCCCTTCAGTCTCTCAGGCCTCTTCGTTCGCTATACTGCGCCAGCATGCTCTCCGACCTGAGGCAGGCCTGGCGAGGGCTCCGCACGCAGCCGGGGCTCGTCCTGGCCGCGCTGGCCACGTTTGCCGTTGGCATTGGCGCGACCACGGCCATGTACTCCGTGGTCGACGGCGTCCTGCTCCGGCCCCTGCCGTATCCCGAACCCCACCGGATCGTCCGGCTCTGGGAGGAGCACCCGGGTGCGCCGGTGACGTTCCAGCAGCACTGGCTGAGCAACGTGACGCTGGACGCGTGGCAGCCACGGGCGACCGCCATCGCGGCGTTTGCGCGATACGGCCAGGGCACCGACACCGTCGGCCGGGAGAACCCGGAACGGGTCATCTCGGGGACCGTGTCGGCCTCGGTCTTCCAGGTTCTGCGGAGCCAGCCGCTCATGGGCCGCTACCTCGAGCCGTCGGACGAGATCGAGGGTGCGGCGGACGTGGTCGTCCTGAGCCATGCGTACTGGCGGACGCACCTGGGCGAGTCGCCTGACGCGGTCGGCCAGACCCTGGTGGTCAATGGTCGCTCGCATGCAATTGTCGGCGTGGCGCCACCGGATTTCGCGTTCCCGGGCCCGGCCGTCATGTTCTGGCGCCCCGACGTCATCTCTCGCGAGGATGCCTCTCCCGGGCGGATCCGCGTAATCTCGGTGATTGCCCGCCTTGCGGAAGGGGCCACGCCGGGCGCGGCGGCGCAGGAGGGCACGACGGTCGCACGGGCCCAGGCCCGGCCGCCGGCCGCAGACCTGATTTTCGGGAAGGGCGGGCCGGTCGAGGTCCGGGCGGAGGTCCTCGCCACGGAGATGACCGAGAGCGTTCGCCCGGCTCTGCTGGCGGCCACGGCAGGCGTGCTGATCGTGCTGCTGCTGGCCTCGGCGAACGTGGCGAACCTGTTCCTCTCCCGAGGCGTGTCCCGGGAGCGCGAGCTGGCCGTGCGGGCGGCCCTGGGGGCCGGGGTGACCCGTCTGGTGCGGCAGGCCCTGGCTGAGTCATTCCTGCTCTCCGCGGTGGGCGGGATGCTCGGCGTCGGCCTCGCGTGGGCCCTGATCAAGGTTTTCCCGCGGTTCGCGCCACGGGGATTCCCGCGCCTCGACGAAGTGACGCTCGACGCCCGTGTCTTGGCGGTCACGGTGGCCGTCGCGATGACCGCCGGACTGCTGTCGGCCCTGGCGCCCGCATGGCGGGCCTCGCGGGCGCGCGCGACGGCGTTGCACGACGGCGACCGCCGATCCACCGGATCGTCGGCCCGCCGCCTGCGGGGCGCGCTGCTGGTCGCCGAAGCCGCTCTCGCCGTCATGCTGCTCGTGGGAGCGGTGTTGATCGGGCGGAGCCTGGTGCGACTGCTCCAGGTCGATCCGGGCTATCAGCCGTCGGGTGTCCTGACGGCTGACATCGTGTTCCCGGCTGACGCCGGCAGTGCGACGCACGTGATGCCGCGCGTGGACGAAATCCTCGCGGCGATCCGCGGCTGGCCGGGCGTGGTCGCGGCGGGGGGGAGCAACATGGGGCCCCTCGTGCCGATCAGCGCGCTGCAGTTGCTGACGCTGCGCGAGACGACGGCTGACGGTCAGCCCATCAGGGCCCGCGCACTGTCCTGGGCGGTGACTCCCGGCTACATGGAAGCGCTGGGGATGCGCCTCGTCGCCGGCCGGTTCCTGCGACCCTCCGACGTCGGTGCGCCCACCCAGGCCTTCCTGGTGAACGAGGAGTTCGTCCGGCAGTACTGGAACGATGGCCGCCCCGTGGTGCACTCGAAGGGTACGGTGGCGGAGGTCGTGGGGGTGGTCGCCAGTGTCCTCAAGGACGGGCTCGACCGGCCGGTCCAGCCGGAGCTGTTCGTGCCGGCCGGAACGGCCGAGCGCGGGCTGTCCACCCAGGTCGTGGTCGCGGTCCGCACCAACGGCCCGCCGGAGGCCCTGGCGCCGATGGTTCGCCGCGCCGTTGCCGGTGTGGATTCGCGCCTCGCCGTCGACCACCTGTCCGCGCTCTCGGACAAGGTCTCGGCATCCGTTGCGACGCCACGTTTCGCCGCCTCCCTTCTGGCGGGGTTTGCGGGAGTGGCCCTGCTGCTGGCGGCCATCGGCCTTTACGGCGTGCTGTCGTACGGCGTGTCCGAGCGGCGGCGCGAGATGGGCGTCCGCGCCGCGCTGGGCGCCAGCCGCGCGCGAATCGTCGGGATGGTGGTGCGCGAGGGCCTTACCGTGGTCCTGGCCGGCCTTGCCGTCGGCCTTGCGGGCGCCGCCGCCCTGTCGCGGTTCATGGAGGCGGCGCTGTTCGGCGTGGCGCCGCTCGATCCCTGGTCGTACGTGCTCGCGCCGGCGATCCTGCTGGCGGTGGCGATCGCCGCGTGCCTGATCCCGGCTCAGCGGGCCTCGCGGGTCGAGCCGGCAGAGGCGCTAAGGTGTGAGTGACGGACCCACAGGCGTCCTATGGGTTCTTGCTGCGACTGAGCAGGTAGGCGCCGAGGGCAGCGAGGCCGCCGGCGATAATGACGGCCCGAATGACCTTGATGAGGCTGATCACCCAGGCGATGCCGATGCCGAGCGCCGCCCACTGCACCCACCAGTGGCCGGGTGAGGTCATCACGTTGATGAGTGCCAGGAACAGCACGATCACGGGCCCCATGAACAGGAACTTCACGGCTCGCAGGGTTTCCAGCACGGCTCCTCCAGCCCGATTCGGCGCCGGCCGAATCTAGAACGATCATACGAAGAGCCCCACGCGAAGTTCAGCTACACTCCCGCCATGGTGCCCCCGGCAATTCACCGCCGCGCGAGCGTTCTCCTATGGCTGGGCGTGCTCACGACCCTGGCAAGCGTTCCGCTGCGCGTCACGCTCCTTGCCCAGCCGTCGGATGGCTTCGGTGCTGAAGTCCTCCAGGAACTGCAGTGGCGAAACATCGGCCCGCACCGTGCCAGCAGGACCAAGGCGCTGGACGGGGTCCCGACTCAGCCGCACACGTTCTACATGGGGGCGGTCAACGGCGGCGTGTGGAAGACCACCGACGCCGGCCGCACATGGGTGCCCATCTTCGACGACCAGCCAACCGGGTCGATCGGCGCGCTCGCGGTGGCGTCGTCGAACCCGAACGTCATCTACGTCGGGACTGGCGAAGCGCAGCAGCGGCCCGACCTGGCCACCGGCGATGGCGTGTACAAGTCCACCGATGCCGGTCGCACGTGGACGCACCTCGGGCTTCGCGACTCGCAACAGATCGCCCAGGTCGTAGTCGATCCGACCAATGCGGATCGCCTGTTCGTCGCCGCGCTGGGACATCCGTACGGCCCCAACGAGGAGCGTGGCATCTTTCGGTCGCTGGACGGCGGCCGTACCTTCGAGAAGGTGCTGTTCCGCGACGAGAACACCGGCGGCGCCGACGTCCTCATCGATCCGAGGAATCCCGC
Source organism: uncultured Bifidobacteriaceae bacterium (assembly GCA_964557815.1). Taxonomy (GTDB): domain Bacteria; phylum Acidobacteriota; class Vicinamibacteria; order Vicinamibacterales; family UBA2999; genus VFZN01. The sequence goes on from CAZLBU010000072.1 coordinate 9,816, forward strand.
GGTCCTCTACGCGGCGCTCTGGCAGGCGCGCCAGGGTCCGTGGGAGAACGCGGATTTCCGGGGGCCGGGCAGCGGCCTCTTCAAGTCCACCGATGGCGGGACGACGTGGCGGCCGCTCACCACCGGGCTGCCCACATGGGCCGACGATCGGCTCGGCCGCATCGGCATCGGCATCGCGCCCAGCCTGCCGTCGCGCCTGTTCCTCGTGGTCGAGGCCGGAAGGAAGAGCGGCATCTACCGGTCAGACGATGCGGGGGAGACGTGGGCGCTCGTCAACAGCGACCCGCGGGTCGTGGCGCGCCCCTACGATGCGACCGACATTCGCGTGCACCCGACGAACCCCAACATTGTGATCGTGCCGACCATCGTGGCGTGGAAATCCACGGACGGGGGCCGGACATTCACGGCATTCCGTGGCGCCCCCGGCGGAGACGACTACCAGCGCGCCTGGATCAACCCTGCGAACCCCGACATCATTGCCATGACCTCGGACCAGGGTGCCATCGTGTCGCTGAACGGCGGAGAGACGTGGAGCAGCTGGTACAACCAGCCGACCGCGGCCTTCTACCACGTGAGCACCGACAACGCGTTCCCCTACCGGGTATGCAGCGGCCAGCAGGAGAGCGGCTCGGCCTGCGTGTCGAGCCGCGGGGACCACGGGCAGATCACGTTCAGGGACTGGTCCCCGGTCGGGGTCGAGGAGTACGGCTACGTCGCGCCCGATCCGCTCGATCCCGACATCGTGTACGGGGGGAAGGTTTCGCGCTGGGATCGACGGACCGGTCAGGTGCAGAACGTCGGTCCCAGGCCGGCGAGGGGCGCGGACTACCGCGTGGTGCGCACGATGCCGGTGCTCTTCTCCCCGGTCAATCCGCGCAAGTTGTTCTTCGCCTCCAACGTACTCTGGCAGACGACGACGGGCGGCCAGTCGTGGCAGCAGATCAGCCCGGATTTGGCACGGCCCGAGTGGGAGGTGCCCCCGAACGTGGGCGTGTACACGGACCTGCCCGACGCCCGTCCCTCGCAGCGCGGGGTCATCTATACGATTGCGCC
>CAZLBU010000073.1:0-10831 GCA_964557815.1 uncultured Bifidobacteriaceae bacterium
AGGCCGCTATAGGTGGACGACGACGAGTCCAGGGCGCGGAGGGTGCCGGTGGTGGTGTCGAAGAGCTGCACGCTGTTGCCGACGCCGCCTTCGACGGTGACCGCGAAGGCGAGCATTGGCCCCTTGTCCTGCCAGGCGATCTCGGAGACGTTGCCGAACGTCGTGTCGCGGCCGGTGGCCAGCTCGCGCACCACCAGCGTGGTGCCGGGGGCGATGGTCTCGTCCGACCCGCCCGCCGGAGGCGGCACGGCGCCGCTGGCCGGCTCCGGCGCATAGCGGCGCATGGCGATGTGCGTGCCGGAGGGGCTGAAGCCGAACGACTCGACGCCATTCAGCGCGAGCTGCTTGCCGGTGGCGAGCTCGAGCAGCCCCAGCTGCTTGTGCAGCGGCTTCTTGTCCTTCCGGAGCTTCGCCTCTTGCTCCTCGGAGAACCCGATCGACCAGGCCAGCCACTTCGAGTCGTCCGAGAAGGCCGGCTGCTCGCCGAAGGGCAGAGCCGTGACCGGGCCGCCGTCGCTCGACTGCACGCGGAGCTCGTTCTGGCGGCTCGCGCGGGTGATGCCGTAGACGAGCCACCGGCCATCTGGCGAGAGCGGCGTGCGCTGGGCGACGAGCTGCTCCCAGCGGCCGTAGTCCGGCGGTCGGAGCGCGCGTGGCTGCCGGGCCGTGAGCGTGGAGGCGGCGAGGGCCACGAGGGTCACGGCGAGGAACGGGCGGCGGGCGAGGGGACGGGTCATGCTAGGCCTCCGGATGTCGACCAGAGATGTTACGCTCCCCGTGGCCGTGCCACCCCCGGGCCCGGTCGTCCTCGGCCCCTTGGAGGGAACATGTCCACTTCGCCTCGTTTCGCCGGCGCCATCCTGACCGTGGCGGCCATCCTGGCCGGCGTCTCGGTCGCCGGCGCGCAGCCACTCGGCACCTTCCGCTGGCAGCAGCAGCCCTACTGCAACATCCTCACGCTCAACGTCGTCCAGAGTGGCGGCATCTATCAGCTCGACGGCTACGACGACCAGTGCGGGGCCGGCGCGCCGCGCGCCGCGGTTGTTGGCATCGCGTTCCTCAACCCGTCGGGCAGCGTGGGTATCGGGCTCACACTGGTCACGACCCCGGGCGGCACGCCCGTGCACATCGATGCCACGGTGAGCCTCGCATCGATCAGCGGCGACTGGCGTGATAGTGCGGGAGCCACAGGCCCGTTCGTCTTCACGCCCGGCGCGGGCATCGCCGGAAGCCCCCGCCCGGCGCCGCGCACGGTGTTTCCGGCAGGTCTCTCCGCTGGCGGCACGACCATCAGCGACCTGGCCACTCCCGTGGCCGCGACCGATGCCGCCACCAGGGGCTACGTGGACAGCGTCACCACTGGCATCAGCCCGGTTCGAGGGACGCGCGTGGTCCTGAACGAGACGTTCAACTTCGCGGCCGGCGCCTTCAACTTCACCGAGACCATTCTGCCGTCGATTCCGGCCGGCAAGCTGCTGCTGCTCCAGCGGGCGAGCCTCCACACGTTCCTCACCGACAGCCAGAGCCCCATGGAGGCCCGCCTCTCGATTACGGGCGTTGGGGCTGTCGCCTACCTGAATCAGGAGTTCCAGGCCGTGGCCTCGGCCGGGCAGCGCCACTTCAACGGCAACGTGGACCTCGACGTGGTGCTGAGCCCGGGTGAGTCGCTGTCTTTGTTCGTCTTCCGAAACAACAACCTCGGTACCTCCGGGCTCAACTTCTCGCGAATCGTCGTCACGGGCTACCTCGTGGACGCGAACCCGTAGCCATGCCGTCTGGACCGAAGCCAGGCATGCAGCGCCGTCGCTTCCTCGCCACCGGGGCCGCCCTCGCGGCGGCCCCGTTCATCAACTCCGGCCGCGTCCGCGCCTTCGCCGGGCAGCGCGCGGTCGAATACTCCACGCGCGCCGTGGACCTGGTCGGCAGTGCCACGGTCGTGGACATGCTGGGGCCTTTCAAGATCGGCGCGAGCACGTGGCTCCAGAAGCCGGAGACGTTCACCGCCGCGGACCTGGCGCGCTTTCGCGACTCCGGCATCAACGTCTTCCACATCGCCACCGGCGTAGGCGGCGTAGATGCGTACACCAACGTGCTCCGCTTCCTCGGGCTCTGGAACGGGTTCCTGGCGCACCACCACGACACGCTGATGCGCATCGACTCGGTCGCCGCCCTCGACGCGGTGAACGCGAGCGGGAAGGTGGGCGTGCTGCTCGGCATCCAGAACTCGCAGCACTTCACGCGCCTGGACGACGTGGACTTCTTCCATTCGCTGGGGCAGCGGATTTCGCAGCTCACTTACAACTCCCGGAACCTGATCGGCAACGGCTCCACCGAGCGGAGAGACGAGGGCCTGTCCGACTACGGCGTCGCCGTCGTGGAGCGCATGAACAAGGTGGGCATGGCCGTGGACGTGTCGCACTGCGGCGACCGCACCACGCTGGACGCCTTCGAGGTCTCGAAGCGCCCCGTGCTCATCACCCATTCCAACTGCCGCGCGCTGGTGCCGGGGCACCCCCGGTGCAAGACAGACGAGGCGATTCGCGCGATGGCGAAGGCCGGGAGCGTCATGGGCATCACCGGCGTACGGATGTTCGTGAAACACGACGAGCCCACGACCGTCGAGCACATGCTGGACCACTACGATCACGTGCGGAAGCTGGTGGGCGTGGAGCACCTCGGCCTCGGCAGCGACATGGACCTGGACGGCTACGACGACATGACGGCCGACGAGAACAAGGCCATGCGCGCCGGCTACAAGGACAGCTACGGCTTTCGCGAGAAGATCGACATCGAGGGCGTGGACCACCCGAAGCGGGTCTTCGATCTGACCGAGGGGCTCATCCGACGTGGCTACGGCGATGCGGACATCCGTGGAGTGCTCGGCGGCAACTTCCGGCGCGTAATCGCGCAGATCTGGGTGTGAGGGCGCCCATCGGCGGTGCCGAACCCTCGAACCCCTCAGAGCCGGTAAGATTGCCCGCATGAACAGACGCAAGCTGCTCAAGGCCGGGGGCGCGGCCCTCCTGGGGATGGGTCTCGGCGGGTGTCGGGCCGCGGGACCGCCACGGTTGTCGGCAGCTCGGGCGCCTCGCGCGCGGGTGAACCTGGCGCCGGTACGCGTGTCGTGGGATCGCGTGATTCGGACCACGGTGGGCCTGCGCCCGCACCGGGACGGCGGCTTCGTCCTGCGCGCCGAGAAGCTGGACGACAAGGTGCTCATCCACAACTACGGGCACGGCGGTGCCGGCATGTCGCTGGCGTGGGGATGCGGCACGCTCGTGGGAGACCTGGCGGAACCGGCCGGCGTGCGTCGGGCGGCCGTCATCGGCTGCGGCTCGCCCGGACTCTCCACGGCCCGCCAGCTGCAGCGCCGCGGCTACGACGTCACCATCTACGCCGCCACGGTGCCGCCTGACACGACGTCCAACATGTCGTGGGCGGGCTACACGCCCACGTCGGGACTCATCGAGCCCGAGCGGCGCACGCCGGCGTGGGACGCGCAGTTCCGCACCGCGGCCGAGGTGTCCTACCGGCAGCTGCAGCTGATGGTCGGGCCCCGCTACGGGGTCTACTGGATCGACAGCTACAACGCCACCGACGATCCGAATCCGCGCCCGCGTGGCGGGGCCGACAGCGACCTGCTGCCCGAGCCCCTGCGGACCGGGCGCGATCGCGAGGTCCTGGGGCCGGGCGAGCACCCGTTCCCCACGCAGTACGCGATCCGACAGTCGAACCTGGCCATCGAGCCGTCCATCTATCTGGACGCCCTCGTGCAGGACTTCCTCGCGTTCGGCGGGCGTCTCGTCATCCGTCGCTTCGAGTCGCGCCGCGAGCTGGCCGCGCTTCCCGAGCCGGTCATCGTCAACTGCACGGGGCTGGGGTCCTTCTCGCTCTTCGACGACAAGGAGCTCGTGCCCGTGAAGGGACAGCTGACCCTCCTCGTGCCGCAGCCCGAGGTGAACTACCGCGCGTCCGCGCGGCTGGCAGACGACAGCAACGCGGGCATCAACCCCAGGAGCGATGGCATCGTGGTCGGCAACTCGCAGGAGCGGGGTGTCTGGTCGATGGAGCCGAACGAGGAGATCCGGAAGCGGAACGTGGACAACGCGATCGCGTTCTTCTCGAAGATGGCATCGCCGTCCGCCGGCGCCCGCCTGACGCGGTCCGAACCGCCGCGGACGCCGCCGCCGGCCGATGCCTTCATCGACTGGACGCGCGCCGCGGTGGCCCCGCGATGATCCACCACGTCCTGACGCGCGACGAACATGCGCTGCTGGCGGACGAGCGCGCCGTCCTGAGCCGGCTGCAGCGGACGCTTGCGCGCTTCGAGGGCGGCACCGAGGACCAGGAGGCGCTGGCGCACTCCATCCGCCGCCTCGACGAGCTGTTCCTCCTCGTCGTGGTGGGGGAGTTCAACTCGGGCAAGAGCACGTTCATCAACGCCCTGGCCGGGCAGCGCGTGCTCGAGGAGGGCGCGACGCCCACCACGCGGCGGATCCAGATCCTCACCTACGGCCCCGAGGTCACGCGCGCCGTCTCCGAGACGGCGGTGGACGTGGTCACGGCGCCGGCTGCCATGCTCCGCGACATCCACATCGTGGACACGCCCGGGACCAACGCCATCTTCCGCGAGCACGAGGCCATCACCACCGATTTCGTGCCGCGCGCCGACTTCGTCCTGTTCGTCACCTCGGCCGATCGCCCTTTCACGGAAACCGAGCGCGGGTTCATGGAGGCGATCCGCGAGTGGGGCAAGAAGATCGTCGTCGTGGTCAACAAGTCGGACATCCTCGAGACCGCTGAGGACCGGGCCAGCGTCGAGCAATTCGTCCGGCAGAGCGCCGCGGACCTGCTGGGCACGGAGCCGCAGGTGTTCCTGGTCTCGGCGCGTGCCGCGCTCAGGGCCAAGCTCGCCGGGGTGATTCCGGAGGGGGCGGGCGCACCCGGCGCCGGAGCCTTCGCCGCGCTCGAGCGGCACATCGCGTCGACGCTCGACGAACGGGAGCGCGTTCGCCTGAAGCTGCTGAATCCCGTGGGCGTCGGTCTGCGCCTCGGAGAGCGATACCTCGGCATCGTCGAGGCCGACCTGCACGTGCTGAAGGACGACGTGCGGGCGATGGACGACATCGATGGGCAGCTGGCCATCTACCGCGAGGACATGGCCCGGGAGTTCCGCCACCGCCTCTCGTCGGTGGACAACATCCTCCACGCGTTCGAGCGACGCGGCGTGGCGTTCTTCGACGACACGCTGCGCCTGGGGCGGGTGTTCGACCTGATGAACAAGAGCCGGCTGAAGGCTGAGTTCGAGCGGGACGTCATCGAGGACATGCCGCAGCTCATCGAGCGGCAGGTGGGCGACATCATCGACTGGATGGTCGCCAGCGACCTGCGCCAATGGCAGGGCGTGATGGAGCGCATCCAGGCGCGCCGCACCACGCACGCCGACCGTCTGGCGGGCGCCATCGACAGCCGCTTCGAGTACGACCGGGCGCAGCTGCTGGAGACCGTGGGCCGGGCCGCCGAGCGGACCGTCGAGAGCTATGACATCGCGCGCGAGAGCGAGACGATGGCCGAATCGGTCCGGATGGCCGTGGCGGGCACGGCGCTGGCGGAAGTCGGGGCCATCGGGCTGGGCGCCGCGGTTACGGCGCTGGCGACGACCACGTTCGCCGACGTGACCGGCATCCTGGCGGCGGGCGCGTTGGCGGTCATCGGCCTGTTCGTGATCCCCGTGCGCCGGAAGCAGGCAAAGGCGGCGATGCGCGAGAAGATCGAGGGGATGCGCACGCAGCTGGTCGGCTCGCTCACCTCGCAGTTCGATCGTGAGGTGGAGCGCAGCGTCGGCCGGGTGCGCGACGCCATCGCGCCCTACACCCGCTTCGTGCGGGCGGAGCAGCAGCGCCTGGGCACGACCCGCGACGAGCTCCGCGCCTCGGCGCAGGAGCTGGGCGCGCTCCAGCGACGGATCGAGGAGCTGCCTGGCCCTTAGCCTTTAACAAGGACTTTACAGGGACTGTCCCCGGAGACAACCGGAGACAATCGGAGACGGGGACTGTCCCCGCTCCCTACTCGCTGCGCAGCGCGGTGACCGGGTTCACCTCCGTCGCGCGGCGCGCCGGCACCCATGTGGCTGCCACCGAGGCCGCGAGGAAACCGACAGGTACCAGCGCGAAGGTCCAGGGCTCGAAGGCCTGCATGTCCACGAACGTGCTGGCCAGCACGCGGCCGATGCCCAGGCCCAGCAGCCACCCCACGGCCACGCCGGTCGTCGTGGTCCGCATGCTCTCGGACAGGATCATCCGCAGCACGGCCGAGGGCCGGGCGCCCACGGCCATGCGCACGCCGATCTCGCGCGTGCGCCGTGCCACCGCGTAGGACGTGACCCCGTAGATGCCCACCAGCGCGACGATCATCGCCATGGCGCCGAAGAACGCGAAGAGCGATGTCGAGAGCCGCAGCATCCAGTACTCCGCGGCGTTCTCGAGGTGCGACGCGAACGTGCGCACGCCGAAAATCGGCACGCCTGGCGCCGTGGCCCTCAGCTCGCGACGCACGGTGTCCTCGAGGCCGGCCGCCGGCGCCGCCGGCCGCACGTGGAAGAAGGCGTTGCTCATGAAGCCCTGGGCGAAGGGCACGTAGACGTTGCCGGGCGGCTCGCGCTCGAACAGGCCGAGCCGCGTGGAGGCGACGATGCCCACGACCTCCATGGGCTCGCTGGGCTTGCCGCCCTCCTCAGCCGCCCACTGAATCCGCTGGCCCAGCGCCGATCCGTCCGGCCACAGCTTGCGCGCCAGCGTCTCGTCGAGCATGGCCACCAGCGGTGCGCCCTTGCCGAAGGCCTCCGCCTGCGTGAAGGAGCGGCCCTGGAGCACGGGCACCCCCATGGCGTCGAAATAAGCGGCGCCGATGGCGTTCCAGGGGGCGCCGAAGCTCTGGCCCGCCTCGGGCGTGGATGGCTTCGACCCGGGCGGGGGGCTCACTCCCGCGCGCTGCACCGCCTTGCCCATGCTGATCATGCCCATCGGCACGATCGCGCCGATACTCGCCGACTCCATGCCCGGCAGCGAGGCGAGCCGCTCCTCGATCCGGGCGTAGACGTCCAGGCTCTGCGCCTCGTCCAGCCCGCCGAGGCGGCTGTCCACCTCCGCCAGCACGGTGTCGTCCGCGCGGAAGCCGAAGTCGGTGCTGGCCGCGATGAGCGCCATGCGGAGGAAGAGGCCCGCCGCGATGAGCAGGCACAGCGAGAGCGCCACCTGCGCGGCCACCAGCGGGTTGCGAGGCACGAAGCGCCAGCGCCGTGGGGCCGGGTCGTCGCCCGTCTGCACCTTCAGGTCGGTCAGGATGTCCGCGCGCGAGTGCTTCAGCGCCGGACCCAGCGCGAAGCCAATCGTGGCGAGCAGGCAGAAGCCGATGGACCCGCCCACCAGCGCCGGCGAGGCCATGCTCCCGAGCGTCAGCGTGATGGGCACCATGCTGGACAGCGACGTGGTCAGGAAGTCGATGGCGTAGAGGCCGAGCGCCACGCCCAGTGAACCGCCCACGAGCGAGAGCAGCAGGCCCTCCACCAGCAGCTGCCGGACGATGCGCCCGCGCCCTCCGCCAAGCGCCAGGCGCACGGCGAACTCCTTGCGCCGCGCGCGGCCCCGCGCCAGCAGCATCGACGCGAGGTTCAGGCACACGGTCAACAGCACGGCACCGGTCAGGCCCATCATCAGGGCGCCCAGCGTGCCCAGCACGGTCTCGTTCGCCGGCGTCGTGCCCGTGGAAAACTTCGGGAGCGGCGCCAGCGACAGCACCTGGTGCTCGTGCTCCGCGGGGAACGCCTGGGCCAGGCTCTTGCCGAACAGCTCCAGCCCCACCGACGCCGCCGAGGCGGCAACCCCGTCTTTGAGGCGCCCGACGAGAAACAGGTTGTAGGCGTCCGCGCGCTGCAGCGACCGGGCGCTCTCGCCCTGGAAGTCGTTCGCCAGCGTGTGGAACACCCCGAGCGGGAAGAACAGCTCCGGCCCGAACACGCTCATTGTCCCCGTGAAGCCCTCCGGGGTGATGCCGATGATGGTGAAGAGCCGCTCGTTGACCCGGACCGTCTTCCCGACGAGCCCCGGATCGAACCCGGAGCGCTTCCAGAAGGCATGGCTGGCAATGGCGACCGGGATGTCCTGGCCGGGCCGCTCCTCGTCCGCGGTGAACGTCCGGCCCTGGAGCAGCGCCACACCGAGCACGTCGAAGTAGTTCGCGCTGGCCAGCACCGAGAAGGCGCGTCGGGACTGCTCGCCGTCGCCGATGCCCACGATGGTGGGATTGTGCGCGAGGAGCCCCGAGAACATGTCCGCCCGCGCGGCCAGCTCCTGGTAGACCGGGTAGGAGAACGCACGGTAGTCGTTCGTGGTCCGCGCGTCGCGCGAATACAGCTGAACGATGCGGTCCGGCTCCGGAAACGGGCGGCCGGCCATGGTGAACGCGTAGACCACGCTGAACATCGCGCCGTTGAGCCCGATGCCCAGGGCCAACACGACAATGGCGGCCAGGGAGAAGCCAGGGGACTTGAGCAGCAGCCGCAGCGAGACCTTGAGATCGTCCACGGGGGCTAGGACGAGTGCGGGGAGGGGGTTGTTCCGAATGCGCGCTTCGCGTAGGCGGCCCTGCGGGCCGTAGGGGCCGCGCTTCGCGCGGTGGGCCTCACGGTGGGCCTCGCCGCTTCGCGGCTCGGTGGGCGCTGCGCGTGGGCGGCCTCCGGACCTGGGCCGGCGGATCACGCGGCCGGCGTGAACCGGTAGCACCAGGCCTCGCCCTCGAGGACCGTTTCGCCTGTTTGACGCGTGACGCGGACGGCGAGCTGCGAGACGGGCTTGGCCTGGTGCACTTTCAGCACCTCGGCGTGCGCGGTGATGGTGTCACCGATGTAGACCGGCGCCGTGAACTTCCAGTTCTGGCTCAGGAACACGGTCCCAGGGCCGGGCAGGTCGGTGGCCACCAGCGCGTGGAGCAGTCCCGTGGTCAGCCCGCCCTGCACGACCAGGCGCCCGAACTTCGTCCCCGCGGCAAACGCCTCGTCGTAATGGAGCGGGTTGTAGTCGCCGGAGATTTCGGAGTACTTGCGCACGTGATCCGCCGTCAGCGTCAGCTGCCGCGTCGCCGTCTGTCCCACCTGCAGGCTCATACCGATGCTCCCTCCATCGCCAGGGCGTTCAGGGCCTTTACCTCCGCCGCCATGGCCTCCGCCAACTGCTTGTGCCGCGCGCGCGCCTCGTCCAGGGTCCACTCGAAGGACGCGATGCGATCCGTGACCTCGAACAGGCCCAGGGCCCTCCCGGTCCGGCCGGCATCGTACGCCTCGAGCGCCTCGTCTGTGCCCGCGACGATGGCGCGGGCCAGGTACTCGGCGTCGATCAGCGCGTCGGTGATGCCGTGCGCGGTGATCGGGTCCTTGAAGTATGCCGCATCGCCCACCAGCGCCCAGCCAGGGCCAGCGCTGCGGCGGAAGAAGCCTGGCGTGCCGGGGACGCCGTGAAGCGAGCCCACCAGCATGGCGTTCTTCATCGCCGGCACGAGATCGACGCCGGCCTCGTCCAGGACGCGCCGGTAGCCGGCGGCCACATCGTCGCGGAAGATCTCGGCGAAGCGGCGCGCCGGCGCCGACGCGAAGACGCAGGTCAGGCCATCGTTGGTGGGAATGGCGCCGACACTGAGGCCCGGGTGGTAGTACCACCGGTAGCCGTCCACGGGCAGCCCCGACCAGTAACCGAACACGTTGGCGGCCGCCCAGCGCCCGGCGTGGGTGATGCCCGAATCTACCAGGGTGGCCACAGTGGACCGCAGCCCATCGGCGCCGACGACGATGTCCGCGGCAATCTCCAGGAACTGCCCATCGTCGCCCGTGATGATCGCCCCGCGGATACGCCCGCTGGCGTCGCGGATCAGGTCGGCCAGCCGGGTCCCGTATGCCGCGTGGGCGCCGGCCTCGAGCGCAACGTCCACGATGGCACGATCCAGCACCGTGCGCCGCGGCGCATAGAGGGCGTCCACGCCGTCCTTGGGCTTGATCGGAACCGAGATCGGCTCGCCGCTGTAGATGAACGTGGCCCGGCGGACCGGCGGGGTTCCGGCGGCCTGGATGCGTGACAGCACGCCCCAGCGGGCCAGCTGCAGGACGCCGCCGCGCATCAGCGCGTGCGTGGAAAGCGTGTCGGCGCCGTAGCGGCCGCGATCCACCATGAGCACACGGAGGCCGTGCCGCGACAGCAGCAGCGCGGTGCCCGCGCCGGCGGGGCGCGCGCCGACGATGACGGCGTCGTATCGGGACTGGAGTGTGGTCGAGGTCATCATGTCCGTGTCGTCCTGTCAGGCCACCGCGGCCGGCTGGCCGGCGAGGTAGCCGGTCAGGTGTTCGGCCAGGGCCCGCGCGTCGTTGCCTACCCCGTCGATGAAGGCGGAGTTGCGGCGGCGCATGAAGTGCAGGCCGAGGGCGTAGAGGCCGGGCTCCGAGGTGACTCCGCCGCTGTGACGGATCTCGCCGCACCCGTCGAGCACGGGTACCTGCAGCCACGGATACCGCCGCCTGAAGCCGGTGGCCCAGATCACCGAGCGGATGCCGGCGTCCTCGAGCGGCAGCGAGGTCTCCGCCCCGGTGAAGCGGAGGCAATGCGGCTCGAAGGGCGCGGCGGGCGTGGCGTCGACGCCTTCGCGCGCGATGAAGCGATCGATGCGGTTCAGCAGGGCAGCCAGCTTGAAGTCGGCCGCCGCGGTCGTCGCGACGAGGTCGTCGTCGAAACGCGCGACGCCGTCGCGGGCGTCCAGCAGCCGCCCGACCACGCGAACGCCGCGCGCGCGC
>CAZLBU010000074.1:0-8063 GCA_964557815.1 uncultured Bifidobacteriaceae bacterium
GACATCTTCCTGCGAAACACGCTCGCCTCGGGGGTCGTGCCGCAGATCTCCGCCATCATGGGCCCCTGCGCGGGCGGCGCCGTGTACTCGCCGGCCATCACCGACTTCACCATCATGGTGAAGGAATCCAGCTACATGTTCGTCACGGGTCCCGAAGTCATCAAGACGGTGACGCACGAGGACGTCACCAAGGAGGCGCTCGGCGGCGCGATGACGCACAACGAGAAGAGCGGCGTGGCCCACTTCGCGGTCGACAACGACCAGGAGTGCATCGCGCTCATCCGCGAGCTGCTGTCGTTCATGCCCGGCAACAACCTCGACGACGCGCCCCGCAAGGTCACCGACGATGCCCCGGATCGGGAAGACGAGGGACTGGATCAGCTGGTGCCGTCGTCGCCCAACCAGCCGTACGACATGCTGGATCTGATCCACACGATCGCCGACGAAGGCTACTTCCTCGAAGTGCACCAGCACTATGCGAAGAACATCGTGGTCGGCTTCGCGCGCCTGGGCGGGCGCCCGGTCGGCATCGTCGCCAACCAGCCCGCGCACCTGGCCGGCACGCTCGACATCGATGCCTCGGTGAAGGGCGCGCGCTTCGTGCGCTTCTGCGATGCGTTCAACATCCCGCTGGTCACCTTCGAGGACGTGCCTGGCTTCCTGCCCGGCACCGTTCAGGAATACGGCGGCATCATCCGGCACGGCGCGAAGCTGCTCTACGCCTTCGCGGAGGCGACGGTGCCGAAGGTGACGGTCATCACGCGGAAGGCCTACGGCGGCGCCTACTGCGTCATGGCCTCGAAGCACATCCGGACCGACTTCAACTACGCGTGGCCCACGGCGGAGATCGCGGTGATGGGCGCCGAGGGGGCGGTGAACATCCTCTACAAGCGCGAGATCGAGAAGGCGGCCGACCCGGCGGCCGTGCGCGCGCAGAAGGTGGCCGAGTTCAGGGAGAAGTTCGCCAACCCGTACGTGGCGGCGGAGAAGGGGTTCGTGGACGAGGTGATCCTGCCGCGCACCACGCGGCGCAGGCTCATCCAGGCCCTGGCCACGCTCGAAGGGAAACGCGACCGGAACCCGCCGAAGAAGCACGGGAACATCCCGCTCTGAGGCCTACTCGTAGTGCAGGGCGTCCACCGGGTTGAGGCCGGCGGCACGGCGCGCGGGGAAGAAGCCGAAGACCATCCCGACGACGGCCGCAAAGCCGAAGGAGATGAGCACCGCGGGCATCGAGACGACGGTCGCCCAGTTGAGCAGCCGGTTCACGGCCCAGGCCCCGCCCACGCCGACCGCGATGCCCGCCAGCCCCCCGGCCAGCGTGAGCGCCATCGCCTCGATGACGAACTGGCCGAGCACGTCGCGCCGACGCGCGCCGACCGCGCGGCGCAGGCCGATCTCGCGCGTCCGCTCGGTGACCGACACCAGCATGATGTTCATGATCCCGATGCCGCCGACCAGCAGCGACACGGCGGCCACGCTGGCGAGCAGGTAGGTCATCGTGTTGGTGGTCTGCGTCAGCACGGTGGCCATCTCCTCCGGCGTCCGCAGCATGAAATCGTCCTCGGCGGCGGGCCCCAGGCCGTGAAGGCGCCTCAGCACCTCGCTGATCCCGGCTGAGACCTCGGAGGACTTCGTCCCCGGGGCGACGAGAACCGAGATGTTCGACACGTGCTGGACGCCCTGGATGCGTTTCTGCACCGTCGTGTAAGGCACGAACACCGCATCATCCTGGTCCTGGCCCATCGCCGACTGTCCCTTGCGGCTCAGGACGCCGATGACCCGGAAGGGCTGGTTGGCGATACGCACGACCTCGCCGACCGGGTCCGTGTTCTCGCCAAAGAGCCGATCGCGGACGAGGGCGCCGAGGACCACCACGCGATCGGCGCGGGTGACGGCAGCCTCCTCGAAGAACATCCCGATCTCGACCGCCCATTCCCGCACGTCGGGCAGTGCCTCGCCGACGCCCTGAATCTGCGTCTGCCAGTTGCCCGACGGCGCCACGACCTGCCCGCGCGAGTTCAGGCCGGGCGACACCGCCTGTACCCCGGGCACCTCGTCGAGGATGGCCGCGGCATCCGCCGCCGTCAGGGTGCGGAGGGCGCCGCTGCCCATCTGCGCGGGCCCCATGCTGAACGACCCGGCCATCACCGTGATGACGTTGGTGCCCAGGCTCTGAATCCGTGACGTGATCGACTGCTTCGCGCCATCGCCGAGCGCCATCATCACGATGACCGCGGCCACGCCGATGATGATGCCGAGCGAGGTGAGCGCGGACCGCAGCACGTTGCGCCGCAGCGCCTCGAGAGCCACGCCGAGGACGGGGATGGTCCGCATGACGGCCTCAGCGCCGCTGGGTGCCCGGCCGGCGCGGCATGTTCGGGACGAGCGGTGAGCCGCTTCCGGTGGTGGTCGTCGTGGCGGTGGATGTCGTCGCCGTGTTGGTGACCACCTGCGCCCCCTCGACCAGCGGGCCGTCCAGGACGGCCACGGTGGTGCCATCCGACAGGCCGGTGCGCACGCGAAGCGGCTGGAGGACGCCGTTTGCGAGCCGCCAGACCGTGGCCGCCTGCGCACCGCCGGCCGCGGGGCCACCGGACGGCCGTGTGCCGCCGCGCGGGCTCGCTGCTTCCTCGGGCTGCCCGGCCGTGGTGGTTTCTTCATCACCGCCGTACGCGGCCAGCACCTCGTCGGAGGGCTGGAACCGCAGCGCCGACGCCGGCACGCGCAGCACGTCGTCCACGCGCGCCACCTCGATGGCGAGCGTGGCGGTCATGCCCGGCTTGAGGAGCCCGCCCTGGTTTGGCACGTCGATGATCGTGGTGTAGCTGACGACGTTCTGCTGCACGGTCGGCTGGAGGCGTACCTGCCTGACCGTCCCGGTGAAGGACTCCCTGGGGTATGCATCGACCGTGAAGGCAACTGGTTGCCCCTGTCGCACGCGACCCACGTCCGACTCCGCCACGCTGGCTGCGAGCTCCAGCGTGTCCAGGCTGCGTGCGATGACGAACAGCGTGGGCGCCTGCAGGCCCGCGGCGACGGTCTGGCCCACGTCCACGTTCCGGCTCAGGATGATGCCGTCCACCGGGGATCGGATGACCGTGTACGACAGGTTGACCTTTGCCTGGGCGAGCGCGCCCTCGGCCTGCGTGAGCTGCGCTTCGGCTGCCTTGCGGGACGCCTTCGCCAGCTCGGCGTTCACTTCGGCGGTTTCCACCTCCGTGGCCGCCACGAGCTGCCTCTCCCCGAGCATCCGGGCCCGCTTCAGCTTCGTCTCCGCGTCGAGCACCTGGACGCGGGCTCGCTCGTGTTCCGCGCGCAGGCGGAAGACCTGAGCTTCGGCCTGCTGGATCTGCGAGAGGAAGATGGCCTGGTCCAGCGTCGCGACGACCTGGCCCCTGTTCACCGTGTCGTTGAAGTCCACGCCGAGCGTCGCGATGGTGCCGCTGACCTGCGTGCCCACCTCCACGGTATCCACGGTCTGCAGCGTGCCGGTAGCGTCCACCGTCGCGAGGATGGTCCCGCGCGTCACGGTGGCGACGACGAGGTGGGGAGGCGCGGCCCCGACGTCGGTGCGATAGTAGTACACCGCGCCAGCGATGGCGGCAATGACCAGCACGCTCCAGAGGGCGGCCTTCATGGGGACCTCCAGCTTCACCCGGCGCGCCCGGCCGCGGCCTCGTAGCCGCGCGTGAGATGGTGAATCGCCTTGTCGAAGAACTCGCTGACCATCCCGTCGAGCTCCTGCAGGCTGATGAGGTGCATGGGCAACACGTAGTCACCCTCGACACGCGGGAAGGAAGACTCGACGAGACCGTGATCACGAATGTAGCGGCGCAAGTGGCGCTTCAGGAGGATCACCGCGTAGACGACCTGGCTGAGCGGGATGCCCTGGCCGAAGCGCGTGCTGCCCCACTCCTCGAACTCGGCCTGTACCGCCCGATCGGCCCTGGCGGCAATCCAGTCACCGAGGTGGTGACAGATCTCGAAGATGCGCGCTTCGAGCTCGATCCGGGGCACCGCGCGGAACCCGGTCGTCTCCGCGTTCGACACGAGGTCGTTCACGACGTCCTCGGTGAGGCGCGGCGCGTGATTCTGAATCAGCTCCACCAGGCGTGCGGAAATCATGGCGGCTCCTCGGTTCACCGGACCTGCATCGACCGGATGAAGTCCACGATGCTCGAAATGCGCACCGTGGCACGCGTGTCGTCCGGGTCCAGCGCGCGGAACAGCGGACCCCAGACCGGCATCTCCCGTGAGCCGTGCGCCGGCGACGTCAAGGCCTCGCCGTGCGTCACGAGCGCCGCCACACGCGCCGCCGGGAACGCTCCGCCATTTCGTCGAGCCAGCGTCGTGAGATCGGGCATCGGGGATCGAAGCGCGGGAACGGTCGGGCCATCCCCCTTGCCCCCGCGCCCGTGACACGACGCGCAGTACGCCTGGTAGAGGTCGCTTCCGGCCATCGAGCTGATGACGATCGGGGGAACGGTTGGCCCGGTGGTCTGGCCCCCAGCGGGAGCGCCTCCAAGACCGACGGCCGCCACGGCAGCGACGATGACACCTGGAAGCATTCGGCTCATGTCGGTACCTGCTTACCGAACTCTGACGCAATTCGCGTTCCACGAGCCGGCCCCGTGTTTGCGATGTTCTGCTGCCGACCGCAACTGCCTCGTCACCCGGGAGGAGGACACCGCCGGGAATCCGGCGGGGGCTCGGGGGCCGCCGAGCCGTGGATGGCTGCCAGGGCCCGGGCGGCCAGCAGCTCGATGGGGGCCGACGCGTCGACGCGCTGCCAGTCGATTGGGCCGAGGTCGCCCTTCAGCTGCCGCTCCAGCACCTCGATGGTGGCGTCAGACGCGTCGCGCGTGCGGCGGCTCAGGCGCTCGGCCATCAGCGCGGGAGGCACGTCCAGCCAGATGCCGGTGAAGGGCACGCCCGCGTGGGCGGCCACGCGGGCCACGTCCTCCCGCCACTCCTGGGAGAGGAACGTGGCATCCACGACGACGCTGCCGCCGGCGTTGATGACATCGCCTGCCCGGGTGGCCAGGGCGCGGTACACCTCGCGCGTGACTTCGGGCTGATAGCCCTCCGGTCCCAGGCGCTCCTCGGGCGCGACGTGAAAGAGGGCCTTCCGGAGTACGTCACTTCGCAGGACGACGGCGCCGGGCGGGCTGCCGAGCAGCGGCGCGAGGTGCGCGGCCAGCGTGGACTTGCCGGATCCCGACAGGCCGCCGACCGCCACCACGCGCGGCGGCGCAGGAACGACGAGCCGCGCGGCCAGGTCGAGGTAGTCCCGCGCGCGTGCCTCGTATTCGAGGCGCCTGGCGGCATCGGTTTCCAGGGCGGCGCTGGCCAGGCTCGTCTTCGATCGGATGGCCGCGCGGCAGCCGAGGAACAACGGCAGCAGCGGCAGGCCGCCTACGTCGCTCGTGCGCAGCAGGTACTGGTTGAACACGACGTTGGCCTGGCTCGCAAGCGATCGTCCCAGCAGGTCCATCAGCAGGAACGCGACGTCGTACCACACGTCGATGCACGCGAAGTCGTCATTGAACTCCACCGCGTCGAACAGTGTCGGCACCTGGTCGATGAGGACGATGTTGCGCAGGTGCAGGTCGCCGTGGCACTGGCGGACGAAGCCACCGGCGCGGCGAGCCTCGAGCGCCGGGCCAAGGCGGGTGACGGCTGCCTCACACGCCGTATCCACGGCCTCAACCGTGGAGGCGTCCAGCACCCCGGCCGCCGCGGCCAGGGCCCGGGAGTTGTCCTCGACGACATCGCGCATGCCCGCGCCGCCACCCCGGTGCGGCGCGGGTGCAGCCGCGGCGTGGAAGTCGGCGATCCGGTCCGCGAGCCGGCGCGCCAGCTCTGGTGAGATGCCACCTGACACGGCCAGGCGATCCAGGAGCTGTTCCTGCGGGAAACGACGCATCTGTACCAGCCAGTCCACCGGGACGCCCCTGCCGCCGATGGCCAGCCGGCCATCGGCCTCGCGTGTCGCCGGGACGACGCCGATGTAGAGATCGGGCGCGGTCCGGCGGTTGAGGCGCACCTCGGCCTCGCACGACTGGCGCCGGCGCTCGGCGGTGGAGAAGTCGAGGAACGAGTAGCGCACCGCGCGCTTCAGCTTGTACGCGTACGGACCGGCGAGGAAGACGCTCGCGCTGTGGGTGTCGATCCGGTCGACCGTGGAGGGCCGGCCCTCGTAGCTGGCCGGGTCGGCAAGGAGCGCGAGGACCTCCGCCTGATCGATCATGCCGCGATCACACCACGGTCGCCACGCTCGACGTGATTCCGTTTATTCGATGTATCGTTATTAAACTATCTATTTTTCTGTGCATCGCATCGTTCGCTACGTTGGGCGGCAGGAGGTTCCTGCCATGAAGAACACGTTGATGCTCACGTCGCTCGTCCTCGGGTTCGCGATCAGTGGGGCGCCCGCGATGGCCGCCGGCCCCGACCTGGGAACGGCCGTCGAACAGGTCATCACCGAGGCGTCACGGGTCAGCACCGAGGCACAGGAGATTCGCCAGCTGTTGCGCAGCGGGCGCCCCGACGTCGAGCTGGTGAGACAGCGGGTGGCGGCGCTCGAGACGCATGCGGCGTCGCTGAAGGAGGCGATTGCGACTGCCGACGCGGCCGGGACGACCCTGACGCCCGTGCAGGCGGAGGCGCTCGCCCGTGCCAGGAGGGCGTCCGACACGCTGCGGGTGCTGCTCGCCAACAAGGCGTCGATGCTGCAGGACGGCGAGAGCGTGCGGAAGAACCGCGGGCTGCTTCGGGCCAAGGCCGAGGGCATCGCCCGGCGCGCCGACATCGTGCGGCAACAGATGGGGCAGGTGCGGAGTTGAGATCGTTCGCGGGCCCGCTGCCGCGCTCCTGTGTCAGGATAGGGTTCAGTCGCCTGCCATGGAGAGCCGCTGGGAGCACTTCGAGCACGGCGCCGACATCGGCGTGCGTGGCACCGGGCCCACCCTGGCTGCGGCCTTCCAGCAGGCCGCCCTCGCCCTCACCGCCGTCGTCACCGACCCGGCCCTCGTGCGACCGGAGACGGCCGTCCCGATTGCGTGCGAAGCGCCCACCGATGACATTCTGTTCGTGGACTGGCTGAACGCGCTGGTCTACGAGATGGCCACGCGCCGCATGCTGTTCGCGCGATTCACCGTCGCGATCGACGCTCATCGGCGCTTGCAGGCTACCGCCTGGGGCGAGCGCGTTGATCCCCGCCGGCACGAGCCGGCCGTCGAGGTGAAGGGCGCCACGCAGACGGCCCTTCGTGTCGCGCGCGACCCCGCCGGCGCCTGGACGGCCGAGTGCGTCGTCGACGTGTAGTGAAGGTGAGGATGGCATGGACCTGTCGCTGCTGAGCCGCCGATCCGATCACGAATGGGTGATCGAGCCGCACGGGCGCATGCGCGTGCCGGGCATCCTCTACGCTTCCGAGGCGCTGGTCGCGGACATGGACCACAAGGTGTACGAGCAGGTGGCCAACGTCGCGATGCTGCCCGGCATCGAGGGCGCGTCCTACGCGATGCCCGACGCGCACTGGGGCTACGGGTTTCCCATCGGCGGTGTCGCGGCCTTCGACGCGGATCGCGGCGGCGTGATCTCGGCCGGCGGCGTGGGGTTCGACATCTCGTGCGGCGTCCGCACGCTCTACACCGGGCTCAAGCTGCGCGACATCGAGACGCGCAAGGTCGACGTGGCCAACGCCCTGGCACGGACCGTCCCGGCGGGCGTCGGCAGCGAGGGCCAGATCAGCCTCGATGATGCGGAGATGGACGCCATGCTGTCGGGCGGGGCGCGATGGGCCGTCGAGCGCGGGTACGGAAACGTCGCGGATCTGGAACGCATCGAGGAGCACGGGTGCATGGCTGGCGCCGAGCCCGCCGAAGTGTCGCCTCAGGCCAAGCGCCGGCAGCGCGACGAGATGGGCACGCTCGGGTCCGGGAACCACTACCTGGAGGTGCAGCGCGTGGCCGCGGTCTTCGATCGCGCGATCGGCGAGGCGTTCCAGCTTCGCGAAGGCGACCTCGTCGTGACCATCCACTGCGGATCGCGCGGGC
>CAZLBU010000074.1:8073-10050 GCA_964557815.1 uncultured Bifidobacteriaceae bacterium
GCACCAGATTGGCACCGAATTCCTGCGTCGGATGGCCATCGAGGCCGCGGCCCATGGCATCGAGCTGCCCGACAGGGAACTGGCGTGCGCGCCCATCCGCTCGGAGCTCGGCCGCGCTTACCTCGGCGCGATGCGCGCCGGCATCAACTGCGCGCTCGCGAACCGGCAGATCATCACCGCGCTCGTGCGCGACGTGTTCGCGAAGCTGTTCCCGGGCTCGGCGCTGCCGCTGCTCTACGACGTGTCCCACAATACCTGCAAGCTGGAGACACACGTCGTGGATGGCGAGGAGAAGCGCCTGTTCGTCCACCGGAAGGGGGCGACGAGGGCGTTCGGGCCTGGCCATCCCGAACTGCCCGCCGTCTGGAAGGACGTGGGGCAGCCCGTGCTGATTGGCGGCACGATGGGCACCGCCTCCTACGTGCTCGCGGGCACGGGGGGCAAGGGCGAGCGGGCCTTCGGCTCGTCGTGCCACGGCGCCGGGCGCAGCATGAGCCGGCACGAGGCGCTCCGGCGGTTCAAGGGCCGACAGATTGCCGACGACCTCGCCGAGCGCGGCATCATCATTCGCAGCCCCTCGTCGCGCGGCATTGCCGAGGAGGCGCCGGCGGCCTACAAGGACGTGACCCGCGTGGTGGACGCGGCGGACGCGGCCGGGCTCTCGCGTAAGGTCGCGCGGCTCGAGCCGGTGGTGTGCATCAAGGGGTAGCGATCGCGTCGCCCTGCTCGTGCGGCGGGCGGCTCCAGATGAGCACGCCGTCCCGATAGACCTCGCGCACGCGGTGGAACGGGATGAAGTGCTCGACGCCGTCGGCGGCCACGGCCTCGAACCCGAAGGGCTCCTCCGGGTCGAAGCGCAGGGCCGCGAGCGGCACGCGCTCGAGACGACGCGCCACGCGATCCAGGTAGGCAATCTCGAAGCGCGATGAGGCCAGGGCGGGATCCCAGCGGATCCGGTGGAGCAGATCCTGGACGGGGATCACGGCTGGGCCCCGCCCGGCGGCTTCACCATCGGCACGAACCGCACCGGAAGGCTCCGCTCGGTCATGATGCCTTTCTCCCCCTTCGTCAGGATGCGCAGTTCCTGATCGCCCATGCGCGGGCCGACCGGCAGGATCATCGTGCCGCCGACCGCGAGCTGCTCGACCAGCGCGGGCGGCACCTCCTCGGGTGCCGCGGTGACCATGATCTTCGGGAACGGTGCATGCTCGGGCCAGCCCTTGTAGCCATCCCCCGCACGCACGTGGACGTTGCGGTAGCCCTCGGCCTCGAGGGTGCGGCGAGCGCGCTCGGCGAGTTCGGGCACGATCTCGATGGTGTACACCTCGCGCGCCAGCTCGCCCAGGACGGCGGCCTGGTAGCCCGAGCCGGTGCCGATCTCCAGCACCACGTCCGACGGCTGGATCTTCAGGGCCTCGGTCATGAACGCGACGATGTAGGGTTGCGAGATGGTCTGGCCGTAGCCGATGGGAAGCGCGCTGTCGGCGTATGCCGAGCGCTGCATCTCCGGAGGGACGTAGCGGTGCCTCGGCACCTTCAGCATGGCGGCCAGCACCCGCTCGTCGCGGACGCCGCGCCCGCGCAGCTGGCTGTCGACCATGCGCCGCGCCTCGGCCGTTCGATCCTGCGACTCGGCGATGATTGCGCCGCCGCAGGCCCCGAGCGCCCACGCGGCCAGCACGATTGACACAAGGGCGGCGGATCGTCTCATGGCCGCACCTCCTCTACAGGCATTATGGACCCGCGCGTCAGGCGGACCGGGTCTCGCCGCGCCGGATCTTTTCCACGAGGTCGCGGCCGATCACGGACTGCAGCCGGGCCCAGAGGGCCGGCTGGGAGGTCTGCATCGCCCGCAGGTCCGCGGTCGGCCACCAGATGAGGTCGGCCTCGCCCAGCGTGACGACGTCCGCATTGGCGGGATCGCCCGTGATGAGGCTCATCTCGGCAACGAACTGGCCGGGCGCCAGGTCGACTACA
>CAZLBU010000074.1:10060-10725 GCA_964557815.1 uncultured Bifidobacteriaceae bacterium
CGCCGCCGCGGCTCACGCGGGCCTGGCCGCCGAGCAGGAAGTAGAGGGCCTCGGGCCGCTGGCCGTCCCAGGTGAGCTGGCGGTTTGGGAGCCGCTCGCGACGGCCCGTCCGCCACCAGCGGAGGAACTCGGCCCTGGTGAAGGCGCTGAAGTGGCGCTCGTAGAGGGCGGCCAGGTCCGCGGGCAGCTGCACGGCGCGCCGTTCGTGCAGGATCCGGATCACCCAGGCGAGATTGATCGCCACGAAAAGGCTGTTCCACAGGGTGATCGCCGGCACCTTCATGAGCCAGGCGTAGCCGCCGAGCACGCCCTGGGCCGCCACCATCATCGCGCGGAGCCACAGGACGTCTCGCGCCACGAGCGCGATCAGCATCAACACGTAACCGATATGCACCAGATAAGGGGTCATGCGGGGCGTTGCCTCATCATGTAAATGCTAGAATCATAAGAGTTTCGGCCTCATGAAGAAGATTCTCATCGCGAACCGGGGCGAGATTGCGGTTCGCGTCATCCGCGCCTGCCGCGATCTCGGAATCGCCTCGGTCGCCGTGTACTCCGACTGCGACCGCGCCGCCCTTCATGTCCGGATGGCCGACGAGGCATACCACGTCGGTTCCAATGCGCCCCGCGAGAGCTACCTTCGGATCGACCGCATTCTCGACGTC
>CAZLBU010000075.1:0-9438 GCA_964557815.1 uncultured Bifidobacteriaceae bacterium
TCACCAGGTTCGCGAACACCTGGGTGAGCTGGTTCTGGTCCGCGCGAATCGGCGGAAGCGAGTCGGGCAGCGCCACCCGCACCACCGCATTCCCGCGCCGCGACTGGCTCTCGGCGAGCGCCAGGGCGCTCTGAATGGCGTCGGCCACCCGCGTGTGCTCCACCTGCAGCCGGACGGGCCGCACGAAGTCGAGCACCTGCTGCACGATGGCGTTGGCCATCTTCGCCTCGCTGATGATGTCGGCGACCAGCGCCTGCGCGTCCGGGTTCTCCGGCGTCTTGCGGCGGACGAGGCCCGCGAGCACCTCGATGCCGGCGAGCGGGTTCTTGATCTCGTGGGCCATCACCGCCGCCATCTCGCCGACGGCGGCCAGCCGGTCGCGCAGCCGCTCGCGTTCCTCCATCTGCTCGACGTAGGTCAGGTCCTTGAAGAACATCGTGGCGCCGATGACCTCGCCCGACTCGCTCTGGACCAGGGACAGGCTGTAGCCAACCACCGTATCGGTGGACTTCATCCGGATCTCGGCCCGGCTCGGCAGCGTGGGCCGATCGAACACCCCGCTCAGCACCCGCAGCACGTCGGGGTGCTCGCCAAGCACCACCTCCAGCCGCTGCCCGGAGTAATCGCCAACCGGCAGGCGGAACAGCCGCAAGGCCTCCTCGTTCATCAGGACCACCGCCCCGGCACGGTCGATGGCCAGCACGCCGCTGCGCATATTGGCGACAAGGCAGCGGAAGAACTCGGCCGACACGGGTACCCTGGCCGGGGACGGGGAATCGGTGGCTGTACGCATAGCCTCCTCAACGCACCGCAAACGCCGTACCCTCTTCAAACCAGGGCCCGAACGCTCTAAGTGCTTGCGATTACAGAATTTGGATTATTACCAGACCGGACTGTAAATTACAAAATCGTCATTCACGTACGATTCTGTTCCAGCTCTCCCGTGAGCATTTCCCACTGAGACAGCAGTTCCCCCACCTTCCACATGAGCGATTGGTGCTCGTCGATGACGGGTTTGGCGGCGTCCGGCTGGCCGTAGAAGGCGGGGTCGGCGAGCCTCGCTTCGAGTTCCTTGATGCCTCGCTCGGCCTCGGCGATACGAGTCTCGAGATCCGAGATGCGATCCTGTAACGCCTTTCGGGCCTTCTCGCGTTTCCGCAGCTCGGCGTCGTCCCGCTTCTTGGCTGCGTAGTCGCGGGCGGGGGCGGGCAAGGGCGCGGGCGCTGCCGGTGTGGAGGGTAGAGCAGGTCCGGCGGCTGGCTTGGCCGGCGCGGGGCGGGCGGTCCGGGCCGCGGCCGGCGCGGGCGCGCCCGAGGCGGCCAGCGCGGCCTGCTTCTGTCGCCAGAGGAACGCCTCGTAGTCGCCCGGGTAGAGGAGGGCCTGCCCGTTCCCCACGTCGATGACCTTCGTCGCCAGCCGATCGACGAAGTAGCGATCGTGCGAGACGAAGATGAGCGTGCCGCCGTAGTCCACGAGGGCGTCGAGCAGCACCTCCTTCGAGTCGATGTCGAGGTGGTTGGTGGGCTCGTCCAGCAGCAGCGTGTTGGAGGGGCGGAGGAGCATCCGGGCGACGGCCAGTCGCGTGCGTTCCCCGCCCGAGAGCACGGCCGCCTTCTTGTAGATGTCGTCGCCCGAGAACAGGAACCCGCCCAGGATGTTGCGGATGGCAGGGATCATCGTGTTGGGGGACCCGGCGGCCAGCGTCTCGTAGACCGTCAGCGCCGGGTCCAGCCTGGTCGCCTCGTCCTGAGCGAAGTACTGCATCACCACCTGGTGGCCTTCGGTGCGCTCACCCGAATCGGGCGCTTCGGCGCCGGAGAGCAGGCGCATCAGCGTCGACTTACCCGCCCCGTTGTGCCCGACGAGGGCGATGCGGTCGCCCCGCTCGATGTGCAGGTCGACCGCTTTCAGCACGACCTTGTCGCCGTAGGCCTTCCGCGCCTGCTTCAGTTCGAGGACGACGCGGCCGCTCTTCGCGGCGGCGGGGAACTGGAAGTGGATGCGCCTGCGCTCGGGCGGCACCTCGATGCGCTCGACCTTCTCGAGCATCTTGATGCGGCTCTGCACCTGGGCGGCCTTCGTGGCCTGGTAGCGAAAGCGGTCGATGAAGGCCTGCACGCGCTCGATCTCCTCGTCCTGCCGCCGCTTGGCCTCGCGCAGCCGCTCGAGCCGCGCGTCCCGTTCGACGAGGTACTTCGAGTAGTTGCAGTGGTAGTCGGTGATGGTCCGGAGCGACAGGTCCGCGATGCGCGTGACGACGGCATCCAGGAAGTACCGGTCGTGCGAGACCACGATGACCGCGCGCGGGTAGCCGACCAGGTAGTCCTCGAGCCAGTTGCGCGCGTCGAGATCCAGGTGGTTCGTGGGCTCGTCCAGCAGCAGCAGGTCCGGCGCCTGCAGGAGCAGCTTCGCCAGCGCCAGGCGCATCTGCCACCCGCCGGAGAGGTGCTCGGCCATGTCGTGGAACTGCGAGGACTCGAAGCCCAGGCCGTTCAGCACGTTGCCGACCTTCAGGTCCATCTGGTAGCCGTCGGCCATCCGGAAGCGGTCCTGGAGCTCGGAGTAGCGGTGCAGGATGTCCTCGTGCTCCGCTTCGGGGACGCCGGCGTCGGCGAGCGTCTCCTCGAGCGCGTGCATCTCGGCCTTCATGTCGAGCAGAGGCTTGAGGGCCTGCATCGCCTCGTCCACGATGGTTCGCCCGCGGTGGGTCAGGCCGTCCTGCGGCAGGTATCCCAACGTCGTGTTGTTCGGCCGCTGCACGATGCCGGCGTCGGGCTCGTCCAGCCCCGCCAGCATCTTCAGCAGCGTGGTCTTGCCGGCACCGTTCGGGCCGCACAACCCGACCCGGTCCCGATCGCCGATCTGCCACGTGACGTTGTCGAGGAGGATGCGGTCGCCGAAGGCTTTGGTGAGGGATTGCAGCTGGACCATGGACGCAGATGACGCAGAGAACGCAGAGAACGCAGATTACACAGGTGCCGCAGAACCGCAGATGCCGCAGATGCCGCAGATGCTCGGAACACCCGGTTGTCGCGAGGCGATGTCTCGAGCCACGCGCATGTGCGCGCGTCGGTCCCGCATGGCTGTGCCTTCGCCACGACGGGCCGGCTCACACCGCCGGGTTCGATCTTACTCGCCGAGCGCCTTTGCCGCGGCGGCGAGCACCTGCGGGACGCGGAACGGCTTGGTGAGGTAGCCGGCGACGCCGAGGTTTACCGCCTCGATCGCGCTCGATTCAGTTGAGAAGCCGGTGATGATGACGATTACGAACGCTTGGCTTCGCGGATCAACTGGAGGCCGTCCATCCCCGGCATCTTCAGGTCCGCGATGAGCAGGTCGTAGTGGCCGAGGCGCAGGCGCTCGACGCCGGCGCGCCCATCGGGCGCGGTGTCCACGTCGTACTCGGCCAGGGCGAGCGTCTTGGAGAGGAGTTCCCGGATGCTGGCCTCGTCGTCCACCACCAGGATCCGCGGCCGCCCGGTCCGCGGCAGCGGCTTTTCGCTCGGCATCGTGACGGGCCGGTCGCTGCGCGGCCGCTGGGAGTCCAGCCAGGCGTCGATATCCCGCTTGCGGAACCGCCATTGGCGGCCCACCCTCACCGCGGGTATCTTGCCGGCTTTGATCAGCCGGTAGACTGTCCGCAGGTTCACCTGGAGGTATTCCAGGACTTCTTCCGTCGTGAGGAAGATCTCGTCGCTGGGGAAGTTGGTGGCCACTAAGTGTCTCTAGTGTCCGCTAGTTTACCCGTTTTTTCTCCCGATGGGAATGCGGACCGCCTTTGCGAGCCGACTATCCACCCGGGGCCGCCGTCTTAGACAATAGGCGAGAGAAACCCGGGTGCTCCCGCACATGGCGTGGACGGACGAAGAGCTCGTGGCCAAATCGGTCGCGGGCGATGCGGATAGCTTCAACCAGCTCATCCTTCGATGGGAACGGCCGATCTATGCCCTGGCATACCGGGTCATCGGCCGGGACGAAGACGCCCGGGACGTGGTCCAGGAGACTTTCCTGCGGGCCTTCCGGGCGCTGCCAGGGTTCAAGGGCCAGGCGAAGTTCTCGTCGTGGCTCTACCGCATCGCGCTCAATCTCTGCCGCGACTGGATTCGCCGTCAGAAACGCACGCCCGTCGTGGCCGCGCCGGAGGGGGTGGACGTCATCGAGCTGGCCGCGGAGCAGGGGCCGGTCGAGTCCATCGAGGATCTGGTCGCGCGGAGCCAGCTGAGCGAGACCGTCGCCCTCGCGATGCAGAAGCTGCCGGAGGAACAGCGGACCGCCATTGTCCTGAAGGAGTACCACGGGTTGACCTTCCAGGAGATCGCGGATCTCCAGGGATGCCCGTTGAGCACGGTCAAGACACGGTTGTATCAGGGCCTCAGCGTGCTCCGTCGCGACCTCGAGTCGCGCGGAATGACGAGGGCGCGCGCCGCCGAGAGAGCATCATGAGCGAGACGTTCACCTGCGACGACAAGGACCAGCTCGTCGCCTTCCTGTACGACGAACTGGGTGAGGAGGCCCGACGACGGGTCGCCGAGCACCTGCGCATCTGTGCGGCGTGTGCGGACGAAGTGACGGGGCTCACGCACGTGCGCGAGGAGCTGGCCGCCTGGGCGCCGCCGGATGCCGACCTCGGCTACACGATTGTTCCGACGGCCGGAACGGCGGACCGTGCGCCCCAGGTGCTTCGGCCGGCGCGCTGGTGGGCGCCATCTTCGGTCCCCGCGTGGGCGCGGGCTGCCGCCGCCGTGCTCGTGCTGGCGGCGGGGCTGTCGCTGGCCAACCTGCAGGTGCGATACGGCGCTGAGGGGCTCGTCGTCACGACGGGCTGGATGGCACCGGCGGCGCCCGCGGCGACCTCGGCCACCATCGCAACCGCGCCAGCGTCCACCACCGCCGTCCCGGCACCCGTGGCGGACTGGCGCCCCGCACTGGCGGCCCTCGAGGCGTCGTTGCGCGAGGAGATCCAGTCGGCCCGATCGGGCGCGGGCACGGTGGCGGCCGGCGCCCCGCCGGCCCGGGAGAACAGCCTCACCTTGCAGCGCATCGCGGAGTTGATCGAGCAGAGCGAGCGGCGGCAGCGGCAGGAGCTGGCGCTGCGGCTCACGCAGTTCGGGCGCGACCTCGAGGTGCAGCGGCGGTCCGACCTGGTGCGGATCAACCAGGGATTCGGGCAGTTCGAAGGGCGCGCGGGCGCGGAAATCGCGCGGCAGCGCCAGATGCTGGACTACATCATGCGCGTGTCGGCCCAGCCGCCGCCGCAGTAGCCGTTACGGGTGCGGGCCGCAGGGGTTTGAGAGGCAGGGAGTCTGAGCGATGTTGACGAACGTGGTAGGACGGCTGGTGGTGCTGGCGCTGGTGGCGGCCACGCCGGCAGGGGCACAGGAAGCGACGCCGGCTCCGCGGCCGGCGGATCGGTCCGAGCTGCGCCATCAGATCTACGTGATGGAAGGGGCGCTGGCGCGCGCGGTCGAGTTCGGCGCCTCGCGCCTCAACCGCGAGCTGCGTACCGTGGCCCCGGAGATGTTCCTGCTGGCCGGCGACGCGCAGGCTCGCGGCGTCTACCTCGAAGGCTACGGCATCTTCTTCGACGTGGCCGTGCCGATGCTGCGCCAGAGCATGATGTGGAGCCTCCGCATGATGCTGCAGCAGGACACCACGAGCACCCAGAAAGCCATCGCGGACCTCCGGCGCCACGTGCAGTCCGAGACCGATCCAGCGGAGCGGCGGTCGCTCGAGTCGGCCATTGCCCGGCTCGAGGCGCAGGCCTCCCCCTTTGGCGTCGTGGGACGCGCGTCGGCTGGGCCGACAAACGGTCCGGGCGTCCTGACCTCCGGGGGAGCTGAACCCGGCGCCCCTGCCGCGCCCCAGGCCATCGCACCTGCGCCGGGCACACCGGCCCCCGTGCCCGCCGATACGCCCTGGCTGATGGACACCAACCGCGTCTACACCGAGGCCGTGCAGCGTGCGCTCATCGACGCGATGATTGACTTCAGCGCTCCCATGAACCTCGGCGACGACGAATGGCTGACCGTGGCGGCCCGTGACAACGAGCGGCGGGACACGCTGGCGCCGCAGGATCCCTACGAGGAGGTCGTCACGGTCCTGCTCCGGATCAAGGGATCCGATCTGAGGGAGTACCGCGCGCGCCAGATTGACAAGACCGAGGCCCGGAAGCGCGTGCGCGTGGGCGAGTTCTGAAGGCCCCCGCCGGGGGAACCATTCGCCGGGGCCGGTGTCATACACTACCAACGCTATGACTGCCATGCGCCCCGCTCGCATCGCGATCGTCCTGGCCCTGGGCACCGTCCTGGGTGCGACCGCTGCCTGCCGCAAGCAGATCGATCTGGTGGCCGTTCTCGAGCCGGTGGATGTCGTGACCGGCTGGTTCGACGCCGGCATCGTCGAGGGCGGCAAGAACAAGCTCGTGCCGAGCGTGTCCCTCAAGCTGCGAAACAAGGGCGCCGACCCCGTGCGGTCGGTGCAGATCAACGCGATCTTCCGCCGCGTGGGTGAAGCCGAGATGTGGGGTGAGCACTTCGGCTGGGCCGTCCAGCGCGACGAGCTCGCGCCGGGCGCCGTGACGGGCGAGATGGTGCTGCAGTCGGCGCTCGGCTACACGGGCGAGCAGCCGCGCCTGCAGATGCTGCAGAACAGCCAGTTCGTCGACGCGAAGGTGGAGCTGTACCTCAAGCAGGGCTCACAGGTCTGGGCCAAGCTCGCCGAGTACCCGATTCAGCGCCAGCTGCTCACGCGGTGATGGCCCCCATCTCCACCGCGCAGTAAAGAAAAGCGGGCCCTGCCGCGTATACTCGCGCGCATGGCCTCCGCTCCGACCACGCTCGAGCGCCGCCTCGGTCCCTACGACGCCGCGGCCATCATCGTCTCCAACGTCATCGGCGGGGGCATCCTCTTCACGCCGCCCCAGGTGGCGGCGATGGTGCCCGACCCCTGGTGGTTCCTGGGCACCTGGCTCGCGGGCGGCGCGCTGGCCTTCGCCGGCGCCATGGCCTACGCGGAGCTCGCGGCTCTTCGCCCGCGGGCGGGTGGCGAATACGTCTACCTGCAGGCGGCCTTCGGCCGCCTCGCGGCGTTCCTCACGGGATGGACCTCGTTCGTGGCCGGCTTCGCGGGCGCCATCGCGGCCAGCGCGGTCGTCCTCGCGTTCTACCTGGGGCGCTTCGTCCCGTGGGCGTCGAACGATGCGGCCTACTTCGTCGTGCCGCTGCCGTTCGTGCCCCTCACCGTGTCACCGCAGACCATCACGGCCGTCACAGCCATCTGGCTGATGTCGCTCGTCCACCTGCGCGGCGTCGGTCCCGGTCGGGTCGTGAGCAACGTGCTCGCCGCGCTGAAGGTAGCCGCCTTGCTGCTCTTCATCGTCCTGGGCTTCGCGCTGGGGACCGGCACGCCGGCCAACCTCGGGCAGAGCGGCGGGCCCACGCTGCCGACGACGTGGCTCTTCGCTCTCATCCCGGTGATGTTCACCTATTCGGGCTGGAACGCCGCCGGATACGTGGCCGAGGAGATTCGCGATCCCGGCCGCAACGTCCCCAAGGCGCTGGCCATCGGGACGCTCGCCGTCATCGGCATCTACTTCTTCCTGAATCTGCTTTACCTGTACGTCTTCCCGGTGGGCGAGCTGGCGCGCGTGCAGGGCAGCGTCCTCGACGTGATCGCCGAGCGCCTCCTCGGCGCGGCCGCGGGCGACATCATGGGCATCGTGTCCATCATCAGCCTGCTGGCCAGCATCAGCGCGATGACGTTTGCCGGGCCGCGCGTGTACTACGCGATGGCGCGCGATGGGCTCTTCTTCGCTCCCGCCGCGACCGTGCATCCCACCTACAAGACGCCGGCGACGTCGATCGTGGCGCAGGCGATATGGGCGACGCTGCTCGTACTCTCGGGCAGCGCGACGGCCCTCACTACCTACACCGGCTTCGCCGTCGTGCTGTTCGCCGGCCTGGCCGTGGCCGCCGTCTTCGTCCTGCGCGCGAGCGAGCCGAACGCTCCGCGCCCGTTCAAAGCCCTGGGCTATCCGCTCGCGCCCGGAATCTTTGCCGTCACCAGCCTGCTCATCGTGCTGAATGCGCTCTGGACGGATCTCGCCCGGCCACTCGCGAGCGGACAGCCGCTCGGCCCCTCGGCAGCCGGCCTCTTCGTCATCGCGCTCGGGCTCCCGCTCTTCTGGTGGTTCTCACGGAAGCGCGCGTAGCGTCTCTTTCACCGTCATCGTCCGGTCGGGCTGAATGTGCACGTCCAGGGTGAACGGTTCGTAGCCCGGCATCCGGATCTCGAGCTTGTAGCCGCCCGGCGCGAGCCGGAGTGACTGGAACAGGCCGTCGAAATCGTCCACGATGCCCGCGTAGAAGCCGTTGACGAAGACCTGGGCGTCGCGCGGGCGCACCTTCAGTCGCAGCCCGCCGGTGTCGAACGTGGTCGTACCCCAGAAGGTCGGGAACGGCCCGAGTCCGGCAGTGCCCCACATCAGCGACCACGGCACGTAGTACATCGGGCTCCACCCGAAGGCGCCGCTGGCCCAGAACGGGTCGTAATACCAGGGGTGGGCGAAGCGGGCAGGCGGCGCGCCCCCCCATCCCGCGCCGGGTCGTGCGCCGCGTGGGACATAGACCGGAGCCCCGGCCCCGCGACCGCGGTCCCAACCGCCGCGCGGCCTCCCGCCGCCGGCGGAATCCGGTGGCCTGCCGCCCCCGCCGCCGCCACTGCCACGGCGCTGTTCCGAGACATCCGTCTTGCCGTCCTCGCGGCCGGCGACCGTTCCTGGCGTGGATGCCACCGGCGGCGGCGCCGGCTCGGTTTCGACGGCGCGTGGAGGTCTGCCAGCTCGTCGCGGTGCCTTGCCAGCGTCCACTGGCGATTCACGGTCCGGCGTCACCCTGACAACCGGTGCAGCGGGCTCGGGCTCCTGCGCGTGCGCGGTCGCAGCCGTGCCCATCCCGACAGCCGCGAGCAGCAGGATCGCGGCGAGGTGTGGCGTCATGACGGATCCTCGGAGGACAAAGGCAGGCATGACGACATCGTGCAAGGGTGCTGCCACGCTGATCGCCGGGAATCCCGCGATAAAACTCAGCCTTCGCGCCCGCGTGTCCTCTGTTGCCCGCATGGCCTGTCCTCGTGAGAGACTAGCGAGACGGGCATGACCTCCACGCTCCCGACCTTCCACGCCACCACCATCCTGGCCGTGCGCCGCGACGATCGCGCCGTGCTGGCTGGCGATGGGCAGGTGACCCTCGGCGATACGGTCGTCAAGCAGGGCGCCCGCAAGATCCGGCGCCTCTATAACGACAAGGTGCTGGCCGGCTTCGCGGGTTCGGCGGCCGACTCGTTCGCGCTGTTCTCGCGGTTCGAATCGAAGCTCGAGCAGTATCGCGGCAACCTGGAGCGGTCGGCCGTGGAGCTGGCGAAGGACTGGCGGACGGACCG
>CAZLBU010000075.1:9468-10694 GCA_964557815.1 uncultured Bifidobacteriaceae bacterium
CCATGCTCCTCGTGCTCGATCACCGCTCGATGTTCCTGCTCTCGGGAACCGGCGATCTCATCGAGCCGGACGAGGGCATCGTGGGCATCGGATCGGGTGGCGCGTACGCGCAGTCGGCGGCCAAGGCCCTCGTTCGCCACACCACGCTCGACGCCCGCGCGATCGCGGAGGCCGCCATGCGCGTGGCGGCCGAGATCTGCATCTACACCAACGGCAATTTCACGCTCGAAGAACTGTGATCCAGCTTCCAGAACGTTCGGCCAGCGCCGTGGACACGCTGTCGCCCAGGGAAATCGTCGCCGAGCTCGACAAGTACGTCGTCGGACAGGGGAAGGCCAAGCGGGCCGTGGCGATCGCGCTTCGCAACCGGTTGCGCCGCCAGAAGCTCTCCCCGGACCTCGCCGAGGAGGTCGCGCCGAAGAACATCCTGATGATCGGGCCGACGGGTGTCGGCAAGACCGAAATCGCACGGCGGCTCGCGAAGCTCGCCCAGTCGCCGTTCATCAAGGTGGAGGCCTCGAAGTTCACCGAGGTGGGCTACGTGGGCCGCGACGTCGAGTCGATGGTGCGCGACCTCGTGGAACTGGCGGTGGAGATGGTCCGCGAGGAACAGCTGCGCGACGTGCGGGTGAAGGCCGAGCAGGCCGCCGAGGAGCGGCTGCTCGACCTGCTGCTGCCGCCCCGGCCGGTGGCCCCGGACGAGGACGCGGCCCGGGTGCGCGAGGCCGAGCAGCCCACGCGCGAGCGGATGCGTGAGCATCTCCGCGCGGGTCGGCTCGACGACCGCCAGGTGGAGATCGAGGTCCAGGATCGGAGCTTCCCGTCGCTCGAGATCATCCAGGGCTCGTCCATCGAGGAGGTGGGCCTGAACCTGAAGGAGATGATGCCGGGCTTCTTCCAGGGCCGCTCGAAACGGAAGCGCGTGCCCGTGTCCGAGGCGAAGGATCGGCTTCGCAAGGACGAGGAGCAGAAGCTCGTGGACATGGACGCGGTTTCGCGCATCGCCGTCCGACGCGTGGAGGACTCGGGCATCATCTTCGTGGACGAGATCGACAAGGTGGCCGGGCGCGAGGGCTCGCACGGGCCCGACGTCAGCCGCGAAGGCGTCCAGCGCGACATCCTGCCCATCGTCGAGGGGACGACGGTGAACACCAAGCACGGCATGGTGCGCACCGATCACATCCTGTTCATCGCCGCCGGGGCGTTCCACGTGTCGAAGCCGTCGG
>CAZLBU010000076.1:0-10607 GCA_964557815.1 uncultured Bifidobacteriaceae bacterium
CGAAATCGACGCCGCCCCCGGCATAGGTGCTGGTCCGCACGTCCACCGTCGTCAGGGGTACGGGCTGCGGCTTCTTCGTGACCAGGTTCACCATGCCCCCGGGCGAGCCGGCGGAGCCATAGAGGATGCCGGCCGGGCCGCGCAGGAACACGACGTCCTCGACACCGAACATCGAGCCGCCGTAGCGGCCGCCGGCGTTGAGTCCCACGAAGCCGTCCACCCGCGTGTCGTTCGGGCCCATCCGGTAGCCGCGGGAGTAGAAGTGATAGCTGCCCGCGCGATAGGAGTTGACGGACATGCCGGGCACGTAGAGCAGCGCGTCGCTCACGGAGCGGAAGTTCTGCTCCTTGATGCGCTCGGCGCTGAAGACCGTCAGGCTCCGCGCCGTCTCGAGCAGCGCGGTCGGCAGCTTGAGGGCGGTGTCGTCAACCCGCGTGGCTGCGCCCTCGACCGTGATGCGCTCGGTGAACGCCGCGGGCTGGAGGCCCACCGCGAGCCGCGAGTCGCCCGTCGCCGCGACGCTCACCTCGCTCTGGATGGCGCCGAACCCATCGCGCACGACGGTGACAACATAGCGCGCCGCAGCCAGGCCGGTGGCACGGTAGACCCCTTCATCGGCAACCCAGGCGAGGTCGACGGGTGCGAGGCCGTCGGCCTGGGCCATGACCATGGCACCCGCGACGAGCGCGCCGGAGGGGTCGGTCACCTCAACGGTCAACCGGCCGGCGGGTGGAACGCCGACCTGGGCAGAGACGGGCCCTGCCCCCGCAATCAGTGCGACCAGACCAAGGACGAGAAGGACGAGCGGCCGGAGCCGCCGGGAATCAGGCAGGAAGACATGCTCGGACACGGACGGAGACCACGAACCTTTCTGACGCTGTAACCGAACAACAACACACCGGCACGGCAGGCGCCCGTCTCAGGCGGGTGTCCGTGCTCACTAGGCGGCTCGGGCACGGTCGGCTTCACTCCGTGCCTGCGAGCGGCCAATCCAGGACGCGAACCGACGCCAGGCCAGGGCGATCCCGGTCCACACGAGCACAACCCCGCCCGCCGAAACGATGCCGGCAATCGTCTGGCCCGTGAGGCCGTAGTACTCACCCGTATGCGCGAAGCGGAACCACGAGCGGAGGCGGCGGCCCGGGCTGAGGTCCGCGAACGTCTCCCACTTCTCGACCGCGCCGCTCGCCTGGTTGACCGTGAGCGTGCCGCGCTTCTGCGGCTGGCCGCCGTAGCCCTCGTCTATCGTGAACACGTAAGGCTGTCCGGCTGCCTGCGGCAGGCGGATGGTGATGGCGCGCCACGGCGCGACCTGCTGGTTCGCCGTGGCGAAACGCTGGTCCAGTCCCGCGAGCGAGATGGCGGGCGACAACCCGCCGCGACGGCCTTCCTCGACTCTCGCGGGGCCGCGCGCAGCGGGACCACCCGGCGCCCCTGGTCCTCCGGGCCCACCTGGACGGGGCAGCGCCTGCGGCGGCGCCTCCCCGGCGAGCCGGTACACGAGGTTGCTGGCCCACGGATACGAGATGGGCACGGCGCCAGCGACGACGATCGCGAGCGGCACGGCCGACCAGATGCCGATCACGTTGTGCCAGTTGAAATCCCGCGCCTTCGACGGGAGGCCACGGCGAAACCACAGCACGTGGCGGAACTGCGCGCGGGTCCACAGGCGGGGCACCCAGAGGTAGATGCCGCTGACGACGATGAAGAGGAAGGCGAGGTTGGCGGCGCCGGTCACGGCCTTGCCGACGGGCCGGCTCGCGCCCTCGAGGGCCAGCCAGCGGTGCCAGTTGGTCATCGTCCGGAAGAAGGATCGAAGGCCGGACGGCGGCGGCCCGAGTACCGCGCCGGTGTAGGGGTCGACCAGGGCCTGGCCGGCGCCCTCGAGCGCCACGGTGGCGGGCGCGCCCGGGTCGGCGCGAAGCGTGAGCGTGGTCGGTACCGCCTCCGGCCGCGCCTCGCGCACTCGCGCCAGCAGCGTCTCCGGCGAGAGTCGTTCGGAACGAGTCGAAGGCGGCGCCGACCACGCCCGGCGGTCGGCCCATTCGAGCATCTGCTTCTCGTAGGTGAGCGCCACGCCGGTGACGGACATAATGAGCACCACGACCCCGGCGAGGACGCCGGACACCAGGTGGAGCCAGAACAGCACGGAACGGAATCGGGTCATGGCCTGGAAAGTTGAGACCGAATCTCAACTTGGACTCAAAGCCTAATCCCGACCAAAACAGTCGGTCAAGCACAAAATGAGAATTGATCTCAACTCTGACCTTGGCGAGTCGTTCGGGGCCTGGCGGATGGGCCACGACGAGGCGCTGATGCCCGCCATCACGTCGGCCAATGTCGCGTGCGGCTTTCACGCCGGCGATCCCGGCGTCATGCGGGAGACGGTGCAGCTGGCGCGCGCGCACGGCGTCGCCCTGGGCGCTCATCCCGGCTTCCCGGATCTCGCCGGGTTCGGGCGCCGGGAGATGCGCTGCTCCCCGAGGGAAGTCGAGGACCTGGTCGTCTACCAGATCGGCGCCCTCGCGGCCGTCGCCGCGGCGCAGGGCGTGCGCCTGCAGCACGTGAAGGCGCATGGCGCGCTCTACAACATGGCGTGCCGGGACGAGGCCCTGGCGGAGGCGATCGCGAAGGCGACGGCGCTGCTCGATCCGCGGTTGATCCTGTTCGGGCTGCCGGGCTCGGCGCTGCTCGCTGCCGGGACGCGCCATGGCCTTCGCGTCGCCGCCGAGGTCTTCGCCGACCGGGCCTACAACCCGGACGGCTCCCTCGTGTCGCGGAACCGTGCGGGCAGTGTCCTGGACGACGAGTCCCTGGTCGTGTCGCGGGCCGCGTGCATGGCGCGTGCCGGGGTGGTCACCGCCATCGACGGATCCGAACTGGCCCTGCAGGCCGACACGATCTGTGTCCATGGCGATACGCCCGGAGCAGCGCGGCTGGCGATGGCCATCCGCCAGGTCCTGGAGGCGGAAGGCGTGCGGGTGATGGCACTCGGAGGTGTCCAGGCCGGTACAGAACTGTAAGTTCCGGCACGATGCTGTCGGTTGGCCGCCTGGGCTGCCGACGCGCCGCCTGAGAGAATTCGCGGAAAATGGCCTGATTCCGCGAGAATCCAAAGCGGCACGGAGCTTGTTTATATGGGGGGCGTCGCCAGTTTGTTATCTACGGCACTGTGCCGTAGATGCTGGGGGGAGCCAAGCTGGCGGCAATTCTCGTGAGGGAGGGGCAGTCCGTGGCATACACGGGCTGCCCTTTTCTCTTTTCGAGGTGGTCACGACATCTCACTGCCGCGAATCGCCGGGGCGAGCCTGTGAGGCTTCGCCCGTCATCACCCGCGCTTCACTTCTTACTTCCTACTTCTCACTTTCTAGACACTGACCCCCTCGGGATACTGCAGCGCCAGGCGGAGTTCCTTCGCGAGGCCGTCCACCGTTCCCATGCGCTTCCAGGCGCCATCGGTCTCGAACCGGAGCGAACCGATGCGGCGGCCCCACGGGGAGATGACGCGGCCGATGGAGCGCAGGTCGGCGCGATCGGCGTGCAGCTGGTCAATCTTCTGGATGACGTCGGGCGCCACGCGGATGAACGCGCGCAGGGCCGCGGCCGACTTGATGCTGTACTTGCGGCCGTTCCACGCCGGCTCGAAGATGTTGGCGATCTGCTTGAAGTAGTTCACGAAGAACCGCTTCGCGTCCTCGCGGAAGTCCTCGGCCTTGCGCGCGCCGCCGAGCGCCTCGGGGTTCGCGAAGAGCTTCTTCAGCTCCTGCGCCAGAGGCGCCTGCGCCACCCGGCCCTTGCCGACGCCGAGCAGCTTGATATCGCCGTGGAGGGGCGACTCCTCGCGATCGTTCAATGCCCGCACCACGTCGTGCGCC
Source organism: uncultured Bifidobacteriaceae bacterium (assembly GCA_964557815.1). GTDB lineage: Bacteria > Acidobacteriota > Vicinamibacteria > Vicinamibacterales > UBA2999 > VFZN01. The sequence goes on from CAZLBU010000076.1 coordinate 3,876, forward strand.
GCGGCCAGCGCCTCGTCCCGGTACAGCTGCCGCCCCGAGAGCGTCACCAGGTGCGACGCGTTCAGGCGCGTGTGCTTCGCGTTGATCGTCACGAACATCTGGACGACGTGGTCCTCGGGGAGGCGGTCGAAGATGATGGCCGGCACCGTGAACGGCTCGTCGCCGAAGCGATCGATGTCCGCGTGCAACGCCAGGAGGCGGTGCTGCCCGTCGATGGCGCGCAGGATGCCTTCGCGTTCGGGCACCTTGAGCCGTCCGATCGAGCCGCCGGGCTCGACCGCGTCGAAGGCGAGCTTCTCGTCGGCAGAGATGATGACGGCGCCGGGAATCGACGGCAGGTCGCGCGCCTGCCGGCACTGCTCGTAGTACTGGACCAGCTCCTCGATCTTCTTCCGGATAATCTGGCGCTGGTAGGCCTTCTCGCTGGAGGCGATCCGCCGCTCGAGCAGGTCCCAGTTGATCTTCGACTGCTGCCCCTTCTTCCCGCCCCGGACGCCCGCGGCCTGGTCGATGTAGCTCAGCACTTCGAAACGGACCAGCTTATCGATGTCACTGGCCGTCAGGGAGGCCTGATAAAATTGCACGCCGAACTGCTGCATCCGGATGGCGGCGACACTGATCATAGGATTCGGCCCAAAGGGTTGGATTCTACCGTCCTGCGCGCACACGCTCAACGGTTTTTGCCTGTTTAACCTATCTCGCCGAGCTAGAAGGAGTTACCACAAATGCGTGGTCTTTCACATGGCAAACTGAGCCTTGGGCTCCTCGTGGTGGCTTCCGTGGTGGCTGGCTCGACGGTCGGGCCCCGGGCCGAGGAGCCCCAGCGCGCACGGCCGGCCGCCACGGGCACGGCCCAGGCCGCCGCCAACGACGAGGACTTCGCCACCTTCGTGAGGCAGGCCACGACAAAGCCCGAGTTCCTGTCGCCGTTGGTGGACCACCTGCCGCGGCGGGCCGGCGTGCCCACCCCGAAGGAGATCCTGGGCTATCACATCGGCACCGAGAAGAAGCTCACCTACACAGCCGACCAGTTCCGCTTCTTCCGCACACTCGAGAAGGCCCTGCCGGGGCGCGTCAAGACGTTCACGGTCGGCAAGACCGAAGAAGGCCGCGACATCGTCGTCGCGTTCGTCAGCTCCGAGGCCAACATCAAGAACCTCGAGGTGAACCGGCGGAACCTGAAGCGCCTCGCGGACCCCCGCGGGCTGACCGAGGCCGAGGCGCAGAAGATCGTCGCCGCCACGAAGCCGCACTACCACATCACCGCGGGCCTCCATAGCGGCGAGACCAACCCGCCCGAGAGCGTGATGGAGCTCGGCTACCGCCTGGCGGTGAGCGAGGAGCCCTACATCCGGCAGATCCGCGACAACGTGATCGTCAGCATCACGCCGTCCACCGACGTGGACGGCCGCGACCGCTACGTGGACTGGTACTACGCCTACAAGATCGACGAACCGTACGAGGGCGGCGAGAACTACGGCGGCCCCCCGTACTGGGGCAAGTACGTCTTCCACGACAACAACCGCGACATCAACTACGGCGTCGACTCGCTGCGCGCGCACCTCGAGTGGTACCTGAACTGGGTACCGCCCATCTGGCACGACGTCCACGAGGCCCAGACGCTGCTCTACACCTTCAGCGGCCAGCCGCCGCAGAACGCGAACCTCGACCCCATGCTCTATACGGAGCTCCCCTTCTTCGCCACCTACGAGGTCAACCGCCTGACCAACTACGGGATGCCTGGCGTGTGGCACTTCGGGTTCGTGGACATGTGGTCGCCGGGCTACCTGGGGTTCTCGGCGGCCAACCACAACGGCATGCTCCGGATGTACGAGGTCTTCAACCAGGGCGGCGCCAACACGAAGAAGGCGCGGTTGCAGGGGGCGCAGACCACACGCCAGTGGTACCGCCCCAACCCCGCGCCTGCCGGCGAGGTGGACTGGTCCATCCGCAACTCGATCAACTACGCGCAGACGGGCCTGCTCACCGCGCTCGAGCTCACCTCGAAGTTCCCCGGGATGGTGGTCGAGAACTTCTACAAGAAGTCGGCAAACGGGGTCGCCACGGGCCAGAACAAGCCGCCGCACGGCTTCGTGATCCCGGCGGGCCAGCGCGACCAGACGCAGGTTGATCGCGTGGTCAACCTGCTCCGCCGCCAGGCCATCGAGGTGCACAGGGCCGATGCCTCGTTCACCGTGAAGGAGGGCACCTTCGCGGCGGGCTCCTACGTGGTGAAGCTGAACCAGCCTTATGGCCGGCTGGCCAAGACGCTCCTCGAGAAGCAGACCTACCCGGATCCGTCGCTCAACACCTACGACGACAGCGCATGGACGATGCCGCTGGCGAACAACATCGAGGTGAAGGCCATCGAGGACAAGGCGATCCTCGACGCGACCGCCACGCTGCTCGCCGCGGACGTGGCGACGGCCGGCACGGTGGCGGGAGGGCAGGGATCGGTCCTGGCTGTCCGGCACAACGGGTCGCTCAACCTCATCACGCTGCGCTACCGCCTGAAGGACGTGGCGTTCAAGAGCGCGAAGGCGGCCTTCAAGGCCGGCGGCCAGGAGTTCCCCGCCGGGTCGTTCCTCGTGCCCGCGTCGGATCGCGCTCGCAAGGAAATCGAGTCGCTCGGGCTCATGGCGGCCAGCCTGGCCTCGGCGCCCGAGGCGGAGACCGTCGATGTGGACCTCCCGCGCATCGCCCTCTACACCACGTGGGCCAACACCGAGAAGGTGGGCTGGGTGCGCCTGGCCTTCGATCGCTTCGAGATTCCCTTCGACCTGATCCACAAGGACCACGTCCAGGCCGGCGCCAACCTGCGCTCGAAGTACGACGTGATCGTCGTGCCGCACCAGACACAGAACGGCAAGTCGGTCGTGTACGAGCAGCCGAAGCTCTCGCGTCCACTCCCCTACAAGAAGAACGAACGGTTCAAGTCGCTCGGCATGTACGCGGAGACCGACGACGTGCGCGGCGGCATGGGACTGGAAGGCGTGACCGAGTTCCAGAAGTTCGTCGATGCGGGCGGCCTCGTGATGACCTTCGGCGTCGCCAGCTACTTCGCGGCGGAGTTCGGCCTGGCGCGCGGCGTGGACGCGCAGCGGCCCGCGCCGGGCTGGTATGCACCCGGCCCGTACGTGCAGAGCGAGATCCTGCAACCCGCGCACCCGATGTTCTACGGCTACAGCGGCCAGAAGACCCTCCCCGTGCGCTGGGCGGACGGCCCGCTGCTCCAGGCCGGTCCCCCGGCCGAATTCGCGGCGTTCATGGGCTCGACACCGGAGCGGCCGCAGGTGCTGGCGCGCTACCAGGGCGGCGAGGCCGGCGTGCTGAGCGGCCTGATGCGAGGGGCCGACCAGCTGCGGAACCGGCCGATGATCGTGGATGCGCCGTCCGGCAAGGGCCGCGTGCTCCTCTTCGCCAACAACCCCATCTACCGGTGGCAGACCTTCGGCGAGCACACGCTGGTCTTCAACACGCTGCTCTTCTGGAACGATCTGCCGGCAGGGGCTTCGGGAGCGCCGGCGACCACCGCGCCGCGGCAGTAGCCGCGCAAGGCTGGTCGCGTGCCAGCGCGAGCTAGTCAGGCGCCAGGCGCGCGTCAGAGGTGGCCATCGGCTGCTGCAGGAGGTACTCTCGCATCAGCGCGGCATTGCGGTCGTTGGCGCGGAACCAGATGTCGGCAAGCACTCCGACGAACGGGATCGCCCCGAGCACGACGTCGGTGAGCACGTTGGCCAGCATCTTCGAGACGAGCGCGGCCGGCGGGCCGTAGCGGAGGCTTCGCGCCACCAATGTGAGGGAGATGACGCCAGCGGCCACGTCGCCGGCGACGGGTACCAGACCCATCACCGCATCGAAGCCCACGGGCCCGATCAGCGGCAGCCTGACCGCGCTGTCCATCAGTCGCGCGACGCGGTCGACGTGGTGGCCGAAACGCCGGTCCGCCTCCACGAGGTCGATGCCCGTCGCCCGCGCGTAGGCGCCGAGCCGGGTCAGCGCATGGGCGGCCGTTGGACCGACGCGGCGGTCGATCGTCAGCGACATCCGCTCGGCTGTCGCCACGAACAGCCACCGCGCCAGGAAGAAGCCCGCGACCGAGAGGACGGCCGCGACCACGAAGCCGATGGCCGTCCACTGGATCAGCGTCTCGACCATGCTCCCTGATTATGGGGTCAGGTGCGGCGCGTCGCGGTCAGCAACACCTCGGGATTCGCGATGGTCAGCTGGCTGGCCCGGGCGCCGCTCAGCGCGAAGGCGATCTTGACGGAGGGAACCCCGGAGGGGAAGAACACGAGGCCGCCGGTGTGAATCAGGAGGCGGCGGCTGGCGCCGGGGCGCTCGATGCCAAGCTGATCGTTCCGGACATCGATGATGAAGCGGTCGCGCGGGCCGGGCCCGAAGCCGTACTCGCCGACGACCGCGACGCGATCCGACGGCTCGAGCGGCTGAGTGGCTGGCCGTCGATCCGCGTCGCCAACCGTCTCGAGGTACTTGACGACGTCCGCAGCACCAGCGCCGCCCGCCCGGGCGTGTGCGAGGAGCGTGATGGCGTGCGGGCCGAGGGTCCGCTGGATGCCCGGGCTGGCCGCGACGAAGGCCTTCACCACGTCGAGCTGTCCGAGCATCGCCGCCGAGAAGATGGTGGGGCGTGCGCCGTGGGCGATGAGCAGCTCGGCAATCTCGCGTCGCCCGACGTGTGATGCTGCTCCCAGCGCGCTCTCCCAGTCCCCGAATCCCCAGTCGATGGCCGCGTTCGCCAGGGTGGGGTGTCCCTCCACGAGTTCACGCACCCGGTTGAAGTCGGAATGGGAGACGGCGACGACCTCCTTCGCCAGGGCAGGATCCTCCGTGGGGAACCAGTCCGGCCAGGCGGACCCTGGCTGCGTGCCCGCGATGCGCGAGCGTGCCGTGATACCCGTGGCGACTGGTCCGGTGGCCACCAGCGCCACGCCCGAGAGAAACGACCGTCGGTCAACGTTCATAGGGCCTCCGTGCGCCATTCCGCACCGGGTGATCGGCCCGTGTCCAGCGAGGGTTCGCGCGACGGCGCCTCAGGGGCGAACGCCTTGCGCCAGCTGGAGTTAGCGCGTGAACCGAGGAGCATCCGGATCGCGCTCGATCACGTGACGCCTCACGGCCTCGGTCACGCGATCGGCCACGATGTCCTCGATATCGCCGAGATCCGTCGGCGCCCGCGCCACCCGGGTGACCCAGAGATGCGTGTCGTCGTCGAGCCGGATGAGATGGACGACCAGCCGCACGCCGACGTCGTCGTTCTGCACCTGGCCGAACACAAAGTAGTCGGCGCGGGTCTCCCGCTGCACTGCGTCCGGGCTGCGGTCGGCGCGTGGCGCGCGGAGCGTGGGCGTATTGCCGACCACCCCGATCCCGCGTGGCCCCAGGGCCGTCAGGCGCTCGACCACGATGTCGGCCGCCGTCGAGGCAAGTCGGTCGTAGGCTGGCGAGCCGGTCTCGTTGTCGAACACGGCGACTGCCAGGATCGGACGTGCCGGCACCATGCGTGCCCACACCGTCCAGACGAGCACCGATGCCGCGAGCAGGGCGAGCGCCACCGAAGGCCACCAGGCATGCGCGCGCAAGCTGGCCGGGCCCTGTCCACCCGCCGCGTGCTCACCGCCGGGCGGACTTTCGGCCGTGGAGGCGGGCGCGTCGGAAGGCGCCGCCGCCGGGTTCGAAGCGGCGGGTGTTGCCACGTGGAGCGGGGCGACGAACCGATAGCCCCGCCGGGGCAGCGTCTCGACGAACCGGGGGTTCTCCGCCGCATCGCCCAGGGCCGCACGCACCTGGCCGATGCAGTACGCGAGGCCGCGGTCGAAGTCCACGTGGGTGTCGGCGCCCCACAGGTGGGCCCGCAACTCGTCGCGAGTGACAACCTCTGCCGGGCGCGAGAGGAGCAGCGCGAGCGCGCGCGCGGGCTGGGGCTCGAGGCGGATCAGCCGTCCCTGCCTGCGCAGCTCACCCGCTGTGGCGTCGAACTCGAACAGGCCGAAGCGGTACACCACGGCGCTGTCTCCTTGGTTACTTGACGATCAGCAGGCGGTAGTTGGCGGGGTGCAGGAACTGGATGCCGTCCTCCATCAGGATGGCATCGTCTTCGATGGGGATGCGCAGCTTGGCGCCGCCCCATTCGGGGATGGGCGTGTAGGCGAAGTACTCGAACGAGAAGATGTGCTGCGTTCGAAGCACGAACGTGCGCTGGAGCGGCTGCCAGGTGGTCATGGAGGGCCCGATGTCGTGGCCCGTGTTCCCGACGGGATGGAAGCCGTACACGACGTCGGTCCTGTCGTCCGCGTTGGGCCGGTTGAACTCGATGACACCGTAGCCCGCTGCCGCGAGCGCGGCGTCCATCTGCTTCATCGTCTGGTCGGCGGCGACACCCGGCTTGATGGCCTTCTTCAACACGTCCCGGACGGCGATGGCCTTGTCGAACGCGTTCTGGATGCTCCTGGGTGCCACGGTCTCGCCGGGCTTCAGCACGTAGGCGACGCGCTTGACGTCGGTGCCGAAGTTCATCAGCTGGACACCCCAGTCGATCATCATCACGTCGCCCGGCTGGATGATGCGGTCCGTCGATGTGGCAACGATGCCGTTCGGGCCGGTCACGTAGATGGACGGCATGTCGAACTCGGAGCCCAGCCCGCGCTCGAGCAGCCGATCCTGCAGCCACCACGCGACCTCTTCGAGCGTGGTCTGCCCGGGCGCGATGAC
>CAZLBU010000077.1:0-6014 GCA_964557815.1 uncultured Bifidobacteriaceae bacterium
GAGGTGAACGTGTCGGCGTCCAGCATGACCGCCTTGCCGCGCGTCCCGCGCAAGGCGTCCACGTGCTCTCGCGTGTGCACCCGCAGCAGATCCTCGTCGGCGGCCCGGCGTGGCTCGACCACACGGCCCCCGGCCGCGCGAAACCGCCCGACGACCGCGGCCATGGCCATGGCCCGCTCCGGCCGCTCGGGATGACCGGGGGGCGTCAGGTGATCGGCGAATCGGGGCGATGAGATGACGGTCAGCATCGATTGAGATCGAGCCGCGACGAAATTCGTGATGGATGCGCGATCACCTGCGCTATCTGCGTTCATCTGCGTTCATCTGCGTTCATCTGCGTTGATCCAGGTTCGTCCGTGTCCATCTGCGGTGGTCTGCGTCCCATCTGCGTCAGCAACTCGTGGCACCGCACCTCTGCAGCGCCCAGTTCGCGTTCGAGGCGCAGCCGGTACCTCTCCAGGGCTTCGTCGTCCGCATCGCGCGGCACGACGAAGGGCTCGCCGATGACGAGGGCCAGCGTGGTGAAGGGCTTAGGGATCTGGGTGCGATCCCAGCTGCGCATCGACCAGTGCCGCGCCGCCTCGGCGTGGAACGGAATCACCGGGTTCCCCGTGGCCTTCGACAACCAGACCGCGCCGGGCTGCGCTACCCGGGCCGGGCCGCGGGGGCCGTCCACGGTGAACGCCGTTGGGTGCGCCCGCGCGTCGCGCACCAGCTGCAGCAGCGCCTTGCGGGCGCCCCGCGAGGTCGACCCTCGTGCCGTGCCGAACCCGAACCGGCGGATGATCCGCGCGATCCACTCGCCATCGAAGTTCTCGCTCGTGATGACGATGATGCCGCGGTGGCGGAAGTGGGCGGTCCCGTGGAGGATGCGGCCATGCCAGAACGCGTGAATGCCGTGCCCCCCGGCGCGCTCGGCCTCACGGATCCGCTCTTCCCCTTCCACGCGCCAGCGCCATGTGGCGCTCAATAGCTGCAGGATCGGGGTGGCCAGGGCCGCGATGGCCGCCACTTCCGCCCGCTTCCGCCACGACAACTGCCAGGCCGGGGCCGCGGCCGCGGCCGCTCGATGCTCCTCGTATGCCACCCGCCTGAATTACACCACAGACCGTGCCCGCCCTCGTCCCGGCGGGACCGGGCCAATCGGCTAGAATTGCAGGTGATGAAGGGCATCATCCTGGCCGGTGGCGCGGGCACGCGCCTGCACCCCCTCACACTCGCGGTCAGCAAGCAGCTGATGCCGGTGTACGACAAGCCGATGATTTACTACCCGCTGACCACGCTGATGCTGGCGGGGCTCCGGGACATCCTGGTCATCACCACCCCGCAGGATCAGGCCAGCTTCCAGCGGGTGTTGGGCGATGGCAGCCAGTTCGGCCTCAATCTTTCGTACGCCGCCCAGCCGCATCCGGGCGGGCTCGCCCAGGCGTTCATCATCGGCCGCGACTTCGTCGGCAGTGCCTCGGCGGCGCTGGCGCTCGGCGACAACATCTTCTACGGCCACGGGCTCTCCGACATCGTCAGCCAGGCCGCGGCGCGCCAGCAGGGCGCCACCGTCTTCGCGTACCGCGTGAAGGATCCCGAGCGCTATGGCGTGGTCGAGTTCGACGAGACCGGACGCGCCCTGTCGCTCGAGGAGAAGCCCAGGGAGCCGCGATCGCCGTGGGCCGTGACCGGGCTGTACTTCTACGACAACGACGTCCTCGACATCGCCGCGGCCCTGAAGCCGTCGGCCCGCGGCGAGCTCGAGATCACCGACGTCAACCGCGAGTACCTGCGGCGCGGCCTCCTCCGCGTGGAGTTGCTGGGCCGCGGTATCGCCTGGCTCGACACCGGCGCGCACGACGCGCTGCTCCAGGCCTCCATGTTCATCCAGGCCATCGAGGAGCGACAGGGGCTGAAAGTGGCCTGCCCGGAAGAGGTGGCCTACCGCATGGGCTACATCAGCGCCGAGGACGTCCTTCGGTCGGCGCGCAGCATGGCGTCCAACCAGTACGGCCAGTACCTGCGGCGCCTGGTCGAAGAGGAATCGCCCGTGCGCCTGCGCGACGAGGCCACGGCCTGATCCGCGGCCGACAGGCGCTCACATCCCGTCGTACTGCGGCCCCTCGCCGCCTTCCGGCGCGACCCAGGTGATCACGCCGTAGGGGTCCATGATGTCGCAGGTCTTGCAGTGCACGCAGTTCGACGCGTTGATCTGCAGGCGCCGCCCGCCCCGGCCGTTGTCCACCATCTCGTAGACGCCTGCCGGGCAGAAGCGCACGCAGGGGTGCCCGTACTCCTCGCCGCAGATCGAGTGACACACCTCGGTGTGCACCAGCAGGTGCACCGGCTGGTCCTCCTCGTGGTGCGTGCCCGAGTAGTGCACGCTCGTGAGCTTGTCGAAGGTGATCTTCCGGTCCGGCACCACGGCATTCGAGCCCGTCAGGATGTCGCGCTTGTCCATCCCGTAGTAGACGTCCAGCGTCTCCATCCTGGTATGGCCCAGATGCCCGTGGAAGTCGCGTCCCGCGAGCCGACCATTGGTGAGCATCGCGAATGCGGCAAAGGCACTGCCGGCATAGAGCCCCGGGCCAAAGGCCTGGTGCACGTTCCGGACCGGGTAGAGCTCGCCCCTGATCGCGCTCTCGTCCACCAGCGTCTTGTAGCGCTCCAGGGCATGGGCCGAGGTGTCGCCGCTCCGCACCGCCTCGAACGCGGCCTCGGCGGCCAGCATGCCGCTGCGCATCGCCAGGTGGATGCCCTTCAGCCGCATCGAGTTCACGAAGTTCGCCGCGTCGCCCACGATGAGGCCACCATCCATCACGAGGCGCGGCTGCGTGTTCCAGCCTCCCTCGGGCAGGGCCTTCGCGCCGTAGCGCACCATCTGCCCGCCCTCGAGAATGCCGGAGATGAACGGGTGCAGCTTGAATCGCTGGAAGGCCGCGTGCGGATCGAGCAGCGGATCCTTGTAGTCGAGGCCCACGACGAAGCCGATGGACAGCTTCCCATCCGGCATCGCGTAGAGCCAGCTGCCTCCGAACTCTTCCTGCCGTAGCGGGTAGCCCAGGGTGTGGATGACCGTGCCAGGCGCCAGGCGATCCTTGGGGATATCCCACAGCTCCTTCAGCCCGATGGCGAACTGCGCGGGATGGAAGTGGTTCCCGAGCTGGAGCGTGCGCATCAGCTCCTTCGTGAGGTGCCCGCGTACGCCGTCGGCGAAGATCGTCACCTTCGCCCGGATGTCGGCCCCGGGCTCGAACGTGCCGCGGGGCCGCCCGTCCTTCCCGACGCCGCGATCGCCCGTGCGGACCCCCGCGACTCGCTGGCCATCGAACAGCACCGATTGGCCCGCGAAGCCCCAGAAGAGATCGATGCCCTCGGCCTCCACCTGGGCCGCGAGCCACTTCGTGAACTGGTTGAGCGAGATGATGTAGTTGCCGTGGTTCTGGAACGGCGGCGGCGTGAGGGGCAGGCGCAGCTTCTTCCTCGGGGTCAGGAAGTAGATGTTGTCTCCGGTCACTTCGGTCGCGAGGGGTGCCCCTCGCGCCTGGAAGTCCGGAACGAGTTCGCGAAGCGTCGAAGGGTCGAGCAGCGCGCCAGACAGCTGGTGCGCGCCCGGTTCCCGGGCCTTCTCGATCACGGCAATCGAGAGCGGCTCCCCGCCCTTCTGCTTCTGGATCTGGGCCAGCCGCAGCGCCGCCGAGAGCCCGCCGGGCCCGGCGCCGACGATCAGGACATCGACTTCAAGGGTTTCTCGGTCCATGGGAGGTCCTGAGGTCTTGAGAGGTCTTGAGAGGTCTTGAGAGGTCTTGAGGTCCTGGGTCCTGGAGACTTCAAGGCTTCAAGACCTCGAGACTACTTCTTCAGCTCCGCGATCAATGCAGGCGCCACCTCGAACAGGTCGCCCGTGATCCCGTAGTCCGCGATCTCGAAGATGGGGGCCTCGGCATCCTTGTTGATGGCGACGATGGTCCGGGAGCCTTTCATGCCGACGAGGTGCTGGATGGCCCCCGAGATGCCGAGCGCCACGTACAGCTTCGGCGCCACGGTCTGGCCCGAGCTGCCGATCTGGCGCTCCATCGGCAGCCAGCCGTTGTCGCAGATGGGCCTGGAGGCGGCCAGCTCGGCGCCGAATGCCTCGGCAAGCTGCTGGGCCACCGCGATGTTCTCCTGGGCCTTGATCCCGCGGCCCACAGCGACGATACGCTCGGCCTGCGACAGGTCCACCGCCTGCTTGGCTTCCTGGAACGGCGATTCGGGCGCCTGGCGCACCACGGAGGAGTCCACGGTGATCGCCGCCGCCGACACCGGCGCGGCGGCGCTGCCCTTCTGCACGGCGTCGGCCCGAAACGCCCCGATCTGGACCGTCACCAGGTGCGGCGCCGGTCCCTCGAGCACGACGTCGGCGACGAGCTTGCCCTGGAACATCGGGCGCGCGAAAGCCGCCTGGCCGTCGGCCGACTTGATGGCGATGACGTCGGTGACGAGGGCGCGGTCGAGCCGCGCCGCCAGCCCCGGCGCGAAGTCGCGTGTCTGGTAGGTGTGCGCCAGCAGGACGTACGCAGGCGCCTGTGCCGTGACGACGGCCGCGGCCGCGTGCACGAATGCATCGGCCGTGTAGCTGCCCAGGACCGGCTGGTCCACGGTGAGCACCTCGGCCACGTCGGCCGACGCGAGCTCGCCGGCGACGCCGCTCACGCCGTCGCCGAAGACCGCCACCTTCACGGGCACGCTGCCCGCGGAGAGCTGCTGGGCAGCGGCAATGGCTTCCCAACTGGCACGATTGAGCTTGCCGTCCTTCTGTTCCGCGATGACCAGGATCACAGCGCCCTCGCCTCCTCACGCAGCCGCCGCACCAGTTCTTTGGCGGCGTCGGCGGGCGAGCCGCCGATCATCACCGTCTGCTTCGACTTCTGCGGCGCGTAGAGCGCCACGACCTTCAGGCGCGACGCCAGGCCCGCCGGCGGCGCGACCTTCCGGATCTCCTTCTTCTTGGCTGCCATGATGCCCTTGAGGGTGGCGTAGCGCAGCTGGTTGATGCCGCTCTGAATCGTGAGCAGCGCGGGCAGCGGCATGGTCACGTACTGGAACCAGCCGCCCTCGAGCTCGCGCTTCACCTTCATGCTCGACGCCGCGGGATCCGCCTGGACCTCCATGATGATGGTCGAGTGCGGCACGCCGACCCTCTCCGCCAGGACCGGGCCGAACTGCGCGTGCCCCTGGTCGTCGGACTGCAGGCCCGTCAGGATGAGGTCGAACCGCTCTTCCTGCATCGCCGGCGTGAGTGCGGCGGCCGCGGTGAACGCATCGGCGGCGCCCAGCGCCTCGTCTTCCACGTGCACGGCGCGGTCCGCCCCGCGCGCCAGCGCCTCGCGGATGACCTGCTGCACGCGCGCCGGGCCGGCGGAGCACACCACCACCTCGCCGCCGTGCTTCTCCCGCAGGCGCAGGCCTTCCTCGAGCGCGTAGGCGTCGGGCTCGTTCATCTCGTAACTCGCCTCCTGCTCGCGGATCCACGTCCTGGCATCGTTCAGGCGTGGCTGCCACTCGCGGGTCGGCACTTGCTTGATGCAGACGGCTATCTTCATTGGCGATTGAGGATTGGCGATTGAGGATTGCGATTGGCTGTTGGGGCATTCGGAGCCCTTGGACCACTCAGCTCCCTGGCGGGCCGCCGCGCCGGCGCCCGGAGGATCGGCCGCGTCGCGTCCGACGCCGGCGCGCTACGCGTCGAACCGCTTGAACAGCAGCGAGCCATTCGTGCCTCCAAACCCGAATGAGTTCGAGAGCGCATAGCGCACCGTGGCGCGGCGCGGCTTGTGCGGGACATAGTCGAGATCGCAGCCCTCGCCGGGCTCGTCGAGGTTGATGGTCGGCGGCAGTGTCTGGTGCTTCACGGCCAGCGCGGTGATGCCGGCCTCGAGCCCGCCGGCCGCGCCAAGCAGGTGGCCTGTCATCGACTTGGTCGAGGAAATCGCCAGCGTGCGGGCATGCTCGCCGAACACGCGCTTCACGGCCTTGGTCTCGGTAGG
>CAZLBU010000077.1:6024-10598 GCA_964557815.1 uncultured Bifidobacteriaceae bacterium
TTGATGTAGTCCACGACCTCCGGCTCGACTCCCGCCGACTCCAGGGCCGCGCGCATCACGCGGTACGCGCCGTCCCCGTCCTCGGGCTGGCCGGTCATGTGGTACGCGTCGCCCGACATGCCGTAGCCCGCCATCTCGGCGTAGATGGGCGCGCCGCGTCGGCGCGCGAACTCCAGTTCCTCGAGGATCAGCACCCCGCTGCCCTCGCCGAGCACGAAGCCGTCGCGGTCCTTGTCGAACGGCCGGCTGGCCCGCTGCGGTTCGTCGTTGCGCGTCGACAGCGCGCGCATCGCGGCGAATCCGCCGACGCCCATCGCGCAGACCGCCGCCTCGGACCCGCCGGCGATCATGGCGTCGGCCGCGCCACGCCTGATGATCTCGTAGGCATCGCCGATGGCGTGCGCCGAGGCCGTGCAGGCCGTGCAGGTGGCCGAGTTGGGCCCCTTGGCGCCGAAGCGGATCGACACCTGGCCGGACGCCAGGTTGATGATGGCCGAGGGGATGAAGAACGGCGAGATCCGGCGCGGCCCCCCCTCGAGGAAGGCGCGGTGCTCGCGCTCGATGGTGGTGAACCCGCCGATACCGGACGCGATGAAGACACCGACGCGCGGCGCGATCTCGGGGGTGATCACGAGCCGCGAGTCGTCCATGGCGAACTGCGACGCCGCCACGGCGTACTGGATGAAGACGTCCATCTTCTTGACGTCTTTCTTGTCGATGAACGCCAGGGGATCGAAGCCCTTCACCTCGGCCGCGAACCGCGTGCTGAACGCGGACGCGTCGAATTTCGTGATGGGCCCCGCCCCGCTCTGGCCCGCCAGCAGGCCGTTCCAGGTGGCCTCGGTTCCGATGCCCAGCGACGACACCAAGCCGATGCCGGTAACCACAACTCGCCTGCTCACTGTCCCTCCGTCGCCGAAGATCGGCGCGCGCCTACTTCTTCTTGGCGTGCGACTCGATGTACTGGACCGCTTCCTTGACGCGCGTGATCTTCTCCGCCTCCTCGTCAGGGATTTCGATGCCGAACTCCTCCTCGAACGCCATCACGAGCTCGACGGTGTCGAGCGAGTCGGCGCCCAGGTCCTCGACGAACGAGGCATCTGGCGTGACCTCTTCCTCGTCGACGCCCAGCTGCTCCACGATGATGCTCTTAACCTTGTCGGCAACGGCCACAGTCGTCCTCCCTTGACAGCGCCCGGAACGGGCGCCCGCTCACATGTACATCCCGCCATTGACGGCGAGAACCTGTCCTGTAATATACGACGCCTCGTCCGATGCGAGGAAGCGCACCGCGGCCGCGACATCTTCGGGCGCGCCCATGCGCCCCATCGGAATCTGCCCGGCCCAGTCGGCCTTCGCGTTGTCGGTGATCGCCCTGGTCATGTCGGTGGCGATGAGGCCCGGCGCCACGACGTTCACGGTAACGTTGCGCGACGCCACCTCGCGCGCCAGCGCCTTGCAGAACCCGATGAGCCCCGCCTTCGAGGCGGCGTAGTTCGCCTGCCCGGCGTTGCCCATCTGCCCCACCACCGAGCTGATGGCCACGATGCGCCCGGCCCGCTGCCGGATCATGGGCTTCAGCACGGCCTGGCACCACGTGAACGACGCGGTCAGGTTGGTCGCAATCACCTCGTCCCAGTCAGCGCGCTTCATCCGCAGCATGAGCTGGTCTCGCGCGATGCCGGCATTGCTCACCAGGATGTCGATGCGCCCGTGGCGCCCGACCACGTCCGCCACGAGCGCCTCGACGCCGGCCGTGTCCGTCACGTCCACGCCGTGCGCCTCGGCCGACCCGCCCGCGGCGGTGATGGCGTCGGCCGTGGCCGCCGCATTCGCGCCCCGCGCCACGCACACGACCGTCGCGCCGGAGGCGCCCAGCCGCTCGGCAATCGCACGCCCGATGCCGCGCGAGGCCCCCGTCACAATGGCGATCCGGCCGGTCAGCTCGCTCATGCTCGGACACCCAGCGCGGCGTCGAGCGCCGCCAGGTCTCCAGGTTCCTGGACGTTCAGGATCGCCGCGTCGCGCGCGATCTTCTTCACGAGCCCCGATAGTACTGTCCCGGGACCCACCTCGATGAACGTCGTGACGCCTTCGGCCACCAGGCGCTTCATCGAATCCTCCCAGCGAACGGGGCTCGACACCTGCGCGACCAGCGCGTCGATGGCCGCGCCGGCGGTGGTGCGCGGCGCGGCGTCCACGTTGGCGATGACGGGCACGCGCGGGTCGCGCGCCGCGGCGGCGCGCAGCTCGGGCGCCAGCCGCTCCTGCGCCGGCCGCATCAGCGCGCAATGAAAGGGAGCGCTCACTTTCAGGGGAATGACGCGCCGCGCGCCGAGCGCCTTCGCGCGGTCGCCGGCCCGGGCCACGGCGCCGGCCGCACCGGCGATGACGATCTGGCCGCCGCCGTTCAGGTTCGCGGGGCTTACTACCTCGCCCTCGGCGCCCTCGGCACACGCCTGCAGCACGGCCGCCTCGTCCAGGCCGAGAATCGCTGCCATGGCACCCGTGCCGACGGGCACCGCCTCCTGCATGTAGCGGCCGCGATTGCGCACCAAGCGCACCGCGTCCGCGAAGGCGAGCGTGCCGGCCGCCACGTGTGCCGAGTACTCGCCCAGGCTGTGCCCGGCCACGAACGCAGGCCGCTGGCCCCGCTCGTCCAGCAGCCGCCACGCGGCGATGCTGGCGGTCAGGATGGCCGGCTGTGTGTTCTCGGTGAGGGTGAGGGTCTCGGCGGGACCGTCGAAGATCACCGAGCTCAGCGGCTCGCCGAGCGCCCGGTCCGCCTCGTCGAAGGTGGCACGACAAACGGGAAACGCGTCGGCGAGCGCCCTGCCCATGCCCACCGCCTGCGAACCCTGTCCTGGAAAGAGGAATGCGATCACGATATCCGTCCCACGGCCGCCACGTCCTTCTGCATTCGCTCCCACCCGCCTTCACCGGCGAACCGGGCCGCCTGCGCCACGGCATTCCGGATGGCCTTCACCGACGACCGGCCGTGCGCGACGACCACGACCCCGGCCGTCCCGAGCAACGGAGCGCCGCCGTACTCCGAGTAGTCCACGCGCTTGCGAAATCGCCGGAACGCGCGCTGCGACAGCAGGTAGCCCATCTGGCTCGAGAACGTGCTCTGCAGCTCTTCGCGCAGCAGGTCCTCGACCATCTCCACGACGCCCTCGCTCAGCTTCAACGCGACGTTGCCCGTGAAGCCGTCGGCGACGACCACATCGGCCTCACCCGCGAAGATGCCGCGCGCTTCGACGTTGCCGACGAAACACACGGGCGCCTGCTTCATCAGCCGGTGCGCCTCGCGCGTCAGCTCGGTCCCCTTCGACTCCTCTTCCCCGATCGAGAGCAGGCCGACACGCGGCCGCTCGACGCCCAGCACCACGCGCGCATAGGCCGAGCCCAGGATGCCGAACTGCACGAGGTGCGGCGGCCGGCACTCCACCGTCGCGCCGGCATCGAGCAGCACCGCCGAGCCCATCTTGGTCGGGATCACCGGCGCCAGCGCCGGGCGATCCACCCCCTCGATCATCCCGAACACCGCATGGGCCGCCACGACCGCCGCGCCCGTGTGCCCGGCGCTGACCAGGGCCGCCGCGTGGCCATCCCTCACGCGGCCAGCCGCGACCATCACCGACGACCGGGGCTTGCGCCTGAGGGCCTGGGCGGCCGAGTCGTGCATGTCGACCACATCCGGCGCGTCCACGACCGAGACGTCCAGCGCCTCGGCATCGGGATGCCGGACGAGCTCGGCCCGAACGAGGTCCTCCCGTCCCACGAGGTCGATGCCGAGGCCGAGGTGCCGGGCCGCGGCAAGCGCGCCGTCCACGGGACGCCGTGGCGCATGATCGCCGCCCATGGCGTCGACCGCTATGCGCATGGCGGATTCGGGTGGCTACTCTTCGTCGACGGGCCGCACCTGGCGGGCGCGGTAATGGCCGCAGTAGGCGCACACGCGGTGGGCCGCCTTCGGCTCACCGCACTGCGGGCAGCGGCCGGCGGTGGCCGCCGTGAGCGCGTCGTGGGTGCGGCGCTTCCGGCCGCGGGTCTTGGAATGGCGACGTTTTGGATTAGGCATCGTCGGGCTTTCGATCGGTGATCAGGGCTTTCAAACCGGCAAGCCGTGGGTCCTCCCACTGGGGCTTGCACGCGCACGTCTCCACGTTCAGGTTCACGCCGCACTGCGGGCAGAGCCCCTTGCAGGACTCCGCGCACAACGGCTTCATCGGCAGCGCGAGGTAGAACTGCTCCCGCAGCAACTCCGCGAGATCGATCTCCTCGTCCCGGTAGAACGTCGTCGACACATCGTCGGCCTCGGTTTCCGATTCCTCCGACGTCTCCTCGTCCGCCGCGGCCCCCTGCGGGAGGTACCGAAGGTCGAACGAGGCGTTCACCGGCAGCGTGAACGGCTCCAGACAGCGGCTGCAGGCCAGCTCGAGCGTCGTCGCCACCCTGCCCACCAGCCGGAACCGATCCTGGTCCTTGTGGATGGTGAACTCAAGCGACACCGGCGCCGCGACCCGGTAGTCCTCGTCTTCCTCCGCGAAGGCCGACGGCTCGTACTGGCG
>CAZLBU010000078.1:0-367 GCA_964557815.1 uncultured Bifidobacteriaceae bacterium
AATCGGGAGCACCCGTCCATCGGCCAGCATGACCCCTCCTGCAAGCCGTCGGCCGGTGCCCTGTTCCACGACGCCCACGAGCTCGCGCCGCAGCACGGCCGCCACCGGAGAGGACAGCACCCGCTCACCCGCGGGGCGCATCCGCGTCAGCCGCGTATCGTACGGCGTGCCCTCACCGAACTGCACCTGCGCGATGCGCACGGTCGGCAGGCGGAGGCCGTCGTTCTGGATGATGCCCATCAGCTCCGAGAGTGCCGCCGGGTTGTCGCCCGAGCTGCCGATCGCGGTCGCATACGAAGGGACCAGCGACGCGAAGGGGTAGCCCTGCCGCTGCCAGGACGCATGGATGCGGCCGAAGGCGTCCTCC
>CAZLBU010000078.1:377-2637 GCA_964557815.1 uncultured Bifidobacteriaceae bacterium
GACTCGCTGCCGGGCGCGCGCGTTCGCGGTCCTGAACAGCCACTGGTACGCATCCTGTCGCTCCGCGGCGCCGGCCTCGATGGCCTCCGAGAGGCTGGCGCCCGGGCGCTCGTGCAGGAATCGCACCAGCCACAGCTCCAGGGGGTGCACGCGCGCGAGGTGGCCGAGGTCCTGCCAGCTCCACCGCGCCGGGTCGGACTGGTCGAAGAGTGCCCGCACGCGTGACGGGTTCAGCGCGCGATCTCCCGCATGCACGCGAAGGAAGGCGTCGAGTGCCTCCACCGTGGCGTCGGGTCTGACGGCGCGGAAGATTGCGGCCAGGCGCGCGGGACGGCCGGCCGCGCGACGGCCCAGCGTGTCGAGTGCCTCCGCTGGAGAGGAGGCCCCGTGCTGCCGGTGGAAGCGGCGCAGGAACTCCCCTCCTTCGCGATCCGCGAAGCGGGCGAGGTAGGCCGGTCGCGCCGGGTGAGCCGGGTCGAACAGCACCCCGGCCCTTTCGGGATTCTCGAACGTGTAGTGCCCGACCAGGTCGCGCATCAGACGGATGAAGATGAGGTTGACAGAATCGCGGAGCGCCTCGCGCACCGTCAGCACCGCGCTGTCGTGTCGACGGTCGAAGTTGTCGAAGCGGTGCACGCCGCCGCCCGTGAAGAACGACTCGGCCGGGCTGGCGGAGTAGCGCCGGTCCAGTGCCGCGTCGATCATCGGCGCCAGGCTGCGGTCGCCGGCACGGGTGAGGTAGGCCACCGCCCACGCGCGCAGGCGATCGCGCGGCTGGACGCGCACTGCGCGAAGCGCCTCGTCTGACAGGCCCGCGTACTGCGCGTGCAGCTGCTCGATGACCTCCAGGTAGGTGACCAGCGTTCGCAGCTTGGCCGTGGACCCGAGCTCGAGGCGCGTGCCCTCGTTGATGCTGAGTGGCTGGTCGTAGTTGTCCGCCTGCACTCGCAGCAGGTTCCCGTCGTCGCCGCGTTCGTAGAGCGTGAGGCTGTAGATGACACGCTCCGGACCGGCGGTCCCGAGGAGCCTCGAGCCGGTGAGGCCGGCCTTCCGGGCCACGGCCGGATCGGTGACCTCGCGCAGCACGCGCGACACCTCGGCGTTCACGGGTCCGTCGAGCGTTGCCCGTACCGTGACATCCAGCCGATCCAGGTCGTAGGTGCTCGATACTCCCAGGGTCGATCCCAGTTCCAGACGGACGCCGTCCACGCCCTTGCGCTCGGCGAAGGACGGTTCCGGCAGGGGCACGCGCGTCTGCGGTTCGAGGGGCGTGTCCAGGGCCGCGTCGCGGAGCGCCGGCGAGATGATACGGGCGCCCGCGAGCAGGCGCAGGTAGCTGTCCACGCGCGCGTCCAGCGCACCGGGATCCCGAACAAGGTAGGTGGTGGGCTGCCGCGCCGCCAGGAGAAGGCTGAGCACCTGCCGGTACGCTCGGGATCGTGCCTTGAGCGTCGAATCGCCCGGTTCGAGGCTCCCCGCGCCGGCCAGCAGCCGGTTCACCTCGTCCGCATCCGCCCCGTACCATGCCCACAGGCCGTCGGCCAGGCCGATCACCTCGCCGTACCCGGCGATGGCCCCGAGCGGCAGGGCATTGACGTAGTCGCGCACGATGAGATGTCGTGCCGCGAGCGTCTCCTCTCCCTGGCGATACGCGCGCAGGGACGCGGAGAGCATCTGGCGGCCCTTCTCGATCATCGAGCTGGTCCGTCCCTCAGGGGAGTGACGCACCTTCTCCAGCTGTGTGGCCAGGGTGCTGCCGCCGCTCATCGGGTGCCCCGGGTCCAGCAGCCGCCGCGTGACGTCCAGCACTGCGTTTGCCAGGCGCGGGTACTCGATCGCCGGGTTCCGCCGCGTCATGCGCGTCTGCAACAGCTCGCGGTTCTCCGCGAACAGCAGCGATTCGACGATGACGGGCGGGATGTCCTCGAAGCGGGTGTAGATCCGGGCAGGGTGCCGTGCGACATAGAGCGGGCGGTCGTTGCGGTCCAGCACCTGCAGTCCCGCCTGGCCCTTCTCGGCGTAGACGGGGAACAGGCCCCTGTCGAAAACGGCCTCGGCGGTCGGGGACCAGCGGGCCTGCTGCGCCACCATGAATCCCTCTCCCTGCAGTCGATGAACGAACTGCGGCTGGCGGGTGTAACCCAGTCGCACGTTGTACGGACCGTCGGTGGGGTAGCGAACGGATGGGCTGGGGCCAGCCCCCAGTGAGTAGGAGACACGCCGTCCAACCGCCGCCAGCAGCCGGGACTGCAGCCAGGAC